>CALMIH010000190.1 GCA_937864085.1 uncultured Chloroflexota bacterium | reverse complement strand
CCGAGCGCACCTGACCCTGAGCAGATTCGCACGCTTGAGCGCCTACGCCGGAAGATTGGTCCGCTTGATGCGGGCGGTGCGAGCGTTGCGATCGAGCACCGTGAGCTGCGAGATCGGCTTGAGAGCCTCGAGGCGCAGACGGTCGACCTTGACGGCGCGATCGCTAAGGCATCAGAGCTCATGAACGAGTTGGACACACTTGTTGAGAGCACATTCGCTGAACAGTTCACCGCGCTACAGACGAGCTTCTCCGCGAACTTCCAACTCCTCTTCGGAGGTGGCGACGCACAGCTGCGACTCGCCGCAGAGGATGGCGTACGTCGCCCAGGCGTAGAGATTGATGCTCGGCCGCCACTGAAGCGACGACAGCAGCTCTCACTCCTCTCTGGTGGCGAGCGCGCACTCACCGGTGTTGCACTCCTTCTCGGCATGCTCGCCGTGCGCCCGCTTCCATTCGTGGTGCTGGATGAGGTGGATGCGGCGCTTGATGAGGCGAACGTGACGCGTTTCGGTGATGCGATTCGCGAGCTCAGCGAGCGCACTCAGGTCATCGTGATCACACACAACCGCGGCACCGTTGAGGTGGCAGATAGTCTCTGGGGTGTCACCGCTGGCGAGGATGCGGCGAGCCGCGTCTTTGGTCTGCGACTCGATGAGGCGAAGAAGATTGCCGACGCCGCCCGTGCTGAGCGTGCGGAGCGCGAGGCGATCCGTTGAAGCTCGCCTTCTGGCGCAAATCAACAAAGGAAGAGCAGAGCAGCATCAGTGCCGCAACCGCCCCGTCTGCTGGCGGCATCATCCAAGCACTTCGGCGCTCACTCGCCCCTGAACCAGACTGGAGCGCCCTGGAAGAGGCGTTGATTCTGAGCGATGCCGGAACCGCAACGGCGCGCGCGATCATCGCAGACGCACAGGAGATTCGTGATGGTGACGGCCACGCGCGGCTCCGCACGGCACTGATGCGGTTGATGCAAGAAGAGGGGGATCGCTCAGCGGCTACCGAGGCGGAGATCGAGGTGATCCTCCTTGTTGGCGTCAATGGGGCAGGGAAGACCACCTCTGCAGCAAAGCTCGCTGCGCGGGCGAAGGCGGCGGGTAGCCAGCCGCTCCTTGTTGCTGCCGATACCTTTCGGGCGGCGGCGATCGAACAGTTGCGACTCCTCGCTGAGCGAGAAGGAGTTTCGATCATTGAGGGTCGACCAGGCGGCGATCCATCAGCGGCGATTCACGACGCACTCACTGCGGCAAGCGCGCGCAGCCTTCAGCCGGTGATCATTGATACGGCTGGGCGCATGCAGACAAAGAGCGGCCTGATGGAAGAACTCTCCAAGATGCGCCGCGTCATTGGAAAGATCGCTCCTGACGCAAAGGTTGAGGTGCTCCTGGTTTTGGATGCTACAGCTGGACAGAACGGACTCGCGCAGGCGAAGGGGTTTGACCGGGCGGCGGGTGTTGACGGCGTGATCCTCACGAAACTTGATGCTGGCGCGCGCGGTGGCGTGGCGCTCTCTGTGCGTCGTGAACTGTCACTCCCTGTGCGCTGGGTTGGCGTGGGTGAACGCGGTGCTGACCTACTCCCGTTTGATGCCGCCGCCTACGTTGCTGGTCTGCTCGGTGAGGGTGCGAGGAGCGAGGCGTAGCGAAGCGGGTAACAGATCGCTAGCGCGCCTGTGGGAGTTCGCTAATCCGCTTCACGCGACCGAGGCGCGTGGTGGCAATGGCAAGGCCGGCAACGATTGATGCCGCTGCACCAGCGAAGAGTGCCGCGCCACTCCCAGCGATAGAGCTTCCGAGCGCACCGCCGAGAAGAATCCCAGCGAGCCGCCCAAGGATGCTGATCCCTTCAAATGCCGCATTGGCGCGACCCTGGAGCGCATCCGGCAGGACACGCCCGCGGATCGCCCCCTGATTCGCCTCCCATACCGTCTCAAAGCCATCGCTCAAGAACTGATGCGCGATGAGGAGTGCGATGCCAAGGACTGATGCGGCAGGCGCAAGCGGGACGAGCGCAAGGCCAACGCCGACGATGATCAGGCTGACACTGATGGCGCGGCCAGTGCCGAGTGCTTGAGAGATGCGCTCGGTGAGCACTCCTCCCATGTACGACGCGATCCCGCCCGTTGCGATCACGAACCCGATCGCCTCTGCGGGGAGGTTGAGCGTTCGTGCGACATAAATCATGTACGCGGAACGGAAGAGGCCGAAGTAGAGCCCGATCGCCGCGCTTGTGCCGAGTAGCGGTCGCAGGATGGGGATCGCCCACGTCTTTGCGAAGCCCTCACGTGCCTCAGTGATGAAGCTCCGTCGCTGGCGCGCTGCAGGGAGGCGAGGCTCACGGACGCGCAGCGCGGTGATAAGGAGTGCTGAGACGATATACGTGAGGGCATCAACGCCGATCGCTGCTGGACCCCCGATGGTCCCGATCAAAATGCCGGCACTACCGAAGCCGAAGAACTCTGCTGCGCCGCGGATCCCGAGCACACGCGCGAGCACGGCGCGGAGCTGTGGCGTTGGGACGAGCCCAGCAAGGTAGCTGCGCTCAGCAATATCGAATGCGGTTGTACACATGCCGCTGAGAGCGCTCACGGCGATCAGATGCGCAAGCGTGACGCCACCGAAGAGTGCCGCGGCGAGCGGGATGCTGCCAAGAAGCAGCGCGCGAATCAGATCGGTACCGATAAGCACTGGCCGGCGTGGGAGTCGGTCAATCCAGACGCCAGCGACCTGGCTGATCAGTGCGGCTGCGATCAGGTCGACTGCGGCGAGAAGCGCCGCCTCTGCTGGGGAGATGTTTAGGCCGATGATCGCGAGGAGGGGGAGCGCTGCGCGCGTGATGAACGACCCGAAGGTGGAGACAGCCTGCGCCCCGATCAAATAGCGCACGTCGCGCTGGATGCCCGCAGATGCTGCAGTAGGGCGAGGGATCGGTGCGGGCTTCCTCTGACTCACGCGTGCAGCGTACACTCTTGCTCATGTTTGATGCGCTAGGAAGTCGCCTTCGCGCCTCGCTGCAGCGACTCGGTGGGAAGGGTCGCATCAGCGAGGCTGACCTAGAGGCCGGCCTCGCTGAGATTCGCGGTGCGCTCCTTGACGCTGATGTTGCTCTTTCCGTAACAACACAGCTTGTTGATGCGATGCGCACACGCGCCGTCAGTGATGAGATCGTTGGCGGGCTCGGTGCTGGCAGCCGACTTGTCAGCGTTGTGCATGGCGCTCTTACCGAAGCGCTTGGCGGGTCAGGCCGTGAACTTGATTTGCGTGAGCGCCCGGCGAGTATTTTGCTGCTCGGCCTTCAGGGAGCAGGGAAGACCACCACCGCCGCAAAGCTCGCGCTCCGACTGCAGCGAGAGGGGAGGCGGCCACTCCTTGTGGCTGCTGACCCACGCCGCCCCGCCGCAGCAGAGCAGTTAGCGCTGCTCGGCGCAGCTGTCGGGGTCCCAGTTCATCGAGAGCCGATCGGAACCCCAGTTGCAGAGATCGGCCGACGTGCGCTTGAGTCGGCGCGTCGGCTCGGTCAAGACCTCTTGATCATTGACTCGTCTGGTAGGACAACACTCGACGATGAGTTGATGCAGGAGTTGCGCGACCTGCGCGAAGCGGTACAGCCGCGCGAGCGCATCCTCGTCCTTGATGCGGCGACTGGACAGCAGGCGCTCGCCGTTGCTGAAGGGTTCAAGCGCGCCGCAGACCCGACCGGTCTCATCCTCGCCAAGCTTGACGGCGATGCGCGTGGCGGCGCAGCGCTCTCTATCGCTGGTGGCGCTGGAATCCCCGTGCTCTTCATCGGCACTGGTGAACGACCAGAGGCGCTTGAACGCTTCCATCCTGATCGCATCGCGGGTCGCATCCTGGAGATGGGTGACCTTGCAACACTCGCCGAGATCGTTCGCGATGCTGGTGGTGACGTTACGGCGGCACCAGCAGTGCGCCTCAACGCCAAGGGACGGCCGCCAGAGATGAGCTTCACCGATCTGCTCGATCAGTTGCGACAGATCTCATCAATGGGGCCGATCGGTCAGGTGATGAAGATGATCCCTGGGATGGGAGGGGCGGCACAGCAGGCGGAGGAGGCGGTCGCTGGCGGTGAGTTGAAGCGGGCCGAGGCGATCATCCTCTCGATGACACCGGTCGAGCGCAACGAGCCGGCGATTCTGACGATCCCGCGTCGTCGCCGTATTGCTGAGGGGGCTGGGCGCAGCATTGAGGAGGTCAATCGGCTGGTGAAGCGCCTTGAAGAGATTCGCCTTCTGATGCGGCGCGCAGGCGGGATGGACCCCGCCCGCCTCGCCGCTGGCGGCGCTGGACTCCCAGGGAAGCACTCAGGGGGCCACATCCGCCCGAAGGAGGATCGGAAGGCGAAGAAGGCCCGCCGCAAGGGGGGTCGCCGCTAGCTTCGGGCGCCCCAGATGCGCAGGTCACCCTGAGCGGCTACTATCCCCAGACACACACCCCATCGCTTCGGGGTTACTCGCCTTGGCGACCGCCAGGCCCACGGAGGAAACGACACGAATGAGCGTTCGAATCAGGTTGACACGAGTCGGAGCAACAGGACAGCCGTCATACCGCGTTGTCGCGACTGATCGTCGCCGCGCGCGCGACGGCCGCTCACTTGAGACGCTCGGCCACTACAACCCGCGCACTGAGCCAATGACACTCGTCCTCGACCTGCCAAAGGTTGATGCGTGGATTACAAAGGGTGCGCTCCCATCAGAGGTTGTTGGCAAGTTGATCGCGAAGGCTCGCGCCGGCGGCCTGCATGCTGGTGGAAAGACTGGAGCAAAGGCTGCTGAGAAGGGCTACACCGCCCCTGGCACTCGCCCAGTTGTTGAAGAGGAAACCGTTGTTGTCGAGGCCGCACCAGAAGTTGTCGCCGAAGCCCCATCAGAGGCTCCTGCCGAACTTGCTGCGGAGGCCGCTGCAGAGGTTGCAACGGAAGAGGCGGCCGACGCTGTTGCCGACGCAGCTCCAGAAGCTGTCGCCGAAGTTGCACCTGAAGCCGCACCGGCAGAGGCCGCACCAACAGAGGCCGCTGCGCCAGCTGAGGAGGCATAGTGGCCGCAGCACAGCTTGTTGAGTACGTCGCAAAGTCACTCGCTGACAATCCTGACGGCGTCAGCGTTGAGGTTGAAGAGGATGGCGATGCCATCGTCCTGCGACTGATCGTTGACGAAGATGACATGGGGCGAGTGATTGGCCGCAACGGCAGCATCGCCAAGGCCTTGCGCAGCCTGCTCAAGGTGATCTCCAATCGCACCGGAGAGAACTACGTCCTCGAAATCGGCTGACGCGGTTCGCGACCTTCGCGTCGCGCAGGTGCGCGGCATCCGCGGGCTCGACGGCACGCTTCGGCTGGAGATCCTCACCGACCATCCTGATGAGCGCTTTGTCGTGGGCACTCGCCTACAAGTCGAAGGGGCTGAGCGCGAGTTGACGCTCACTGAGTGGATGCCCGCTTCGCCTGGCGCGTTTGCAAAATTCGCCGAGATCGTTGATCGCGGAACTGCGCAGGTCCTTGTTGGTTCCTACCTCTCCGCAACGCTCGCAGCCGAACCTGGTGAGCCTGGGCGCGTCTATTGGGACGAGATTGTTGGCGTTGAGGTGCGCGATCCAGCGGGTGAACTGATCGGGACGATCACTGACTGCTATCGCGCTGGCGGCGCAGAGGTCTACATCCTGCGCACCCCAGATGGTGGCGAGATGGATCTCCCCTCCGTCGCCTCAATCATCGTGACATTCAAGCCCCGCGAAGGGATCATCGTTGCGAACATTGCAGGATCAGAGTTGACCGTCCGTACACCAAAGCGCGTCCGTACCCCACGCCCACCAAACCCGGTGCGCACCAAATGAGCTCCGGGGAAGCAGCGTTGCGCATCGATGTCGTCTCGCTCTTCCCTGAAACGGTGCGTGCTGCACTGGCAGCGAGCATCCCCGCTCGCGCCGTTGAGCGCGGTCTCGCCGAACTGAAGGTTCACGATCTCCGGGAGTGGGGGATTGGGAAGCATCACGCCGTGGACGATGAGCCATACGGTGGTGGTGCCGGGATGCTGATGCGGCCCGAGCCACTCGTTGACGCCATTGAGGCGCTGCGAGGCGAGGAGAGCACAGTGATCCTACTGGACGCCGGCGGTGAGCGGTTGAAGCAGGCACGTGTTCGGAGCCTTGCGACAGACGGACACCTGATCATCCTCTGCGGTCGCTACGAAGGGGTAGATGACCGCGTGCGGGCCTATGTCGACCTTGAGCTCAGCATCGGCGACTTTGTCCTCTCTGGCGGTGAGCCCGCTGCGATCGTGCTCTGCGATGCGCTCCTCCGCCTCGTCCCTGGCGCGATTGATGCCGCATCACTTGAGGAAGAGTCCTTCTCGTCGAATCTTCTTGAGTACCCGCAGTACACGCGACCCGCTGAGTTCCGTGGTGCGGCCGTCCCCGAGATTCTCCTCTCTGGCAATCACGCCGCGGTAGCCGCTTGGCGGCAGGAACAGTCGCGCCAGCGCACCGCCAAGCGCCGCCCCGACCTCCTCCGCCCTGAGGGGGGCCGAGCGGGCTCTGAGCGGGGCGAGTAGCGCGCCTAGTCACCTCGGGCCCCTGTGCTATCCTCCCGCTTCGCACTGGCAGGACCTCTGCCGAAGAGTCACGGAGACAAAATGGACCTGATCCGAACGATTACAAACGAGCAGATGAAGCGCGATCTGCCTCCGATCAAGACTGGCGATACCGTCAAGGTGTCGGCGAAGGTCGTCGAGGGGAATCGCGAACGCATCCAGGTCTTTGAGGGTACGGTCATGCGCCTTCGCGGCGGCGGACTCGGCCTCACCATCACCGTGCGCCGCATCGCCTCTGGTGTTGGCGTTGAGCGAACCTTCAAGGTGCACAGCCCACGCATTGAGAAGATTGAGATCATTCGACACGGCGTCTCACATCGTGCGCAGCTCTACTTCCTCCGCGACCGCGTTGGGAAGCAGTCGTCACTTCGTGAGAAGCGCGCTGAGGCTGGCGAGATCCTGAACCCTGTCTTTGAGAAGCCAGTCGAAGTTGTTGCCGAAGTGGCACCAGTTGCCGAAGCAGCACCAGTGGCTGAAGAGGTCGCGGTTGTTGAGGAGGCTGCCGTGGCTGAAGCCCCGGTTGTTGAGGAGGCTCCAGAACCAGTTGCTGAGGCGCCAGCAGAGGCTGCACCAGCGGCGGACGATTCGGAGCAGGCTCCGGCGTGACCCCTTCGCGGCCGTCAGACGGCCGTGCACTCCCAACACGTGAGCTTGAATCTCACCACGGTCATCCAACACGCCTGATTGCCGGCATTGACGAAGTTGGCCTTGCGCCGCTCGCTGGCCCAGTTGTTGCCTGCGCCATCATCATGCCGCCCGGGGAGCCGATCGTTGGCGTTCGCGACTCTAAGGCGCTCTCACGCCTCCAGCGTGAGCGACTTGATCCAATCATTCGCAGCGCTGCGATCGCATACGGGATAGGCGCGGCTTCAGCGCGCGAGGTTGAGCGGCTGAACCCTCGTGCAGCATCACACCTTGCGATGTCGCGAGCTCTGGCAACGCTTCAGCGCAGGTATCACCTCAGCGTTGACTTCACGCTGGTTGACGGCTCGCCCGCGCGCGAGCTTGATGCGTTGATCGGGCCGCATGAGACCGTGATCAAGGGGGATGCCAGCGTCTATCCGATCGCATGTGCATCGATCGTTGCAAAGGTGCTCCGAGACCAGTTGATGGCTCGCCTTGATCGTCG
>CALMIH010000189.1 GCA_937864085.1 uncultured Chloroflexota bacterium | reverse complement strand
GAGCGAGCAAACGTATGAGTGAGCCGACAACGATCCTCTGGCTACGACGCGACCTGCGCCTCCACGATCACCCCGCACTAATCGCTGCAGCTGAAGATGCGCGCACAAGTGGTGGCAAGCTTCTCCCGATCTTCATCTGGGAGCCAGGAGTCATGGCTGGTCGTCGCGCCAGTGGAAATCGCACCTGGTTCTTGCGCGAGAGTCTTCGCGAGCTTTCGCGGGAACTGGAGGCGCGTGGCTCCACGCTTATGGAGTTACAGGGCCCCGCAACGAGTGCACTCCCTGCACTCATCGAACACCTCGCTATAAGCGGAGTTGTGCCAGCCGACATCTCACTCTTCTTCACTCGCGATCACACGCCGTATGCACGCGCGCGCGACCGCGCGGTGGCGGAGCTCCTTGCCCCGCGCGGTGTCAGCGTGCACGCCACGCGCGGCCTGACCGTTGTTGAGCCGGATGAACTGCTCACTGGTGGCGGAACCGCCTACGGGGTATACACGCCGTACTTTCGGCGTTGGCTCGAACGCGTTGCGCCGAACACTGAGTCGCCGCTGAAAGCGCCAACAAAGCTCCCTTCGTCGCCATCACTCTCGCTTCCTGGCTCGCTGCAGTTTGACGCCGCCGCGATTGATCGCGCGGCGCAGCCTACGGCGAAGGTTGCCCTTCTCCCTGTGCCTGGTGAGAACGCCGCGCGCGCCGTCGCCGAACGTTGGATCACCGCCGCACGCGGTAACGGTGCCAACGGTTATGCCGCGCGCCGCAACACCCTCGCAGATGAAGAGGGGACGAGTCGACTCTCTGCGGCGCTGCATCTCGGACTCCTTTCGCCGCGCGAGCTCGTGTCGCGACTGCTCCCGCTGCCACCCGAGCGCGAAGGGGAGCGCTCCGGCGAGCGGCTCTGGGTGAGCCAGATTGCCTGGCGCGACTTCTACACACAGGTGCTCTGGCACGCGCCGCACGCCGCACGATCGTCGTGGAAGCCTGCGTACGATGCGATTGAGTGGGACGAACGCGACGAACCCTTCAACGCCTGGCGCGAAGGGCGCACTGGCTACCCAATTGTGGACGCCGCCATGCGGCAACTTCACGAGACAGGATTTATGCATAATCGCGCGCGCATGATCACCGCATCGTTCTTGACGAAGGATCTGCTCGTTGATTGGCGAAAGGGGGAGGCGCACTTCTTACAGCATCTTGTTGACGGTGATGTTGCGGCGAACAACGGCGGGTGGCAGTGGTCGGCGGGAAGCGGCACGGATGCGCAGCCCTACTTCCGCATCTTTAACCCCGTCACCCAGGCGGGAAACTTTGACCCGGAAGGTGCATATGTTCGTCGCTGGATTCCCGAACTTGCTGCACTGAAGTCTCCCGCCATCCACGCGCCGTGGGCGCACGCCGCCGCGCTCGAAGCGGCTGGCATCACGCTTGGCGTTGACTATCCCGAGCCGATGGTTGATCACGCCGAGGCACGCGCGCGGACGCTCGCCGCGTACGCACGTGCCGTCAAGGCACTCCCTGAACCCCGTGGCGAATAGCGGTGACAAGCGCCAAGCGCACAAGACATCACGCTACGTACCGCCGAGCCTCCGCGCCGAAAAGATGTGCAAATCGTGCGGCCGACCGTTCTCGTGGCGTCGGCGTTGGGAGAAGGTCTGGGACGAGGTGAAGTACTGCAGCGACGCCTGCCGGGCAGCACGATGAGCGTGAGCCCGCACATCTTGGTCCTTCCAGACCAACTCACCGATCAGGTGGGGCCAGTCTTCGCTGCGCTCTCAAGTAAGAAGATGAAGTCAACGATCTTGATGGTTGAGTCGCGCGATGCCCAGCCGGCACCGCGACATGTGCAGGCGTTGGTCACTCTGCGAGCTGCAGGTCGTGAGTTTGCGGAACAGCTGCGCGCGCACGGGTTCACCGTGCAGTTAATCCAGGCCGAGACGTACGAAGAGGGGCTCAGCGCTGCGTGTGCGGCGGGTAGCGTTACCGACCTGCTCGCTATGGAGCCGTCCGGGCCACAGCTGACCACGCGGCTGCGCGCATGGGCAAAATCTACGGGAGTACACCTTGAGATCGTCCCAAACGAGCTCTGGCTAACAACGCGTGAGGAGTGGGAGGAGTTCGCGAGCGACCGCAAGGAGTTGAGAATGGAGTATTGGTATCGCCGCGTTCGAGTGGCACGCGGATGGTTGATGGAGCCCGGGGCCAAGGGTGAGCCACTCGGTGGCGTCTGGAACCTTGACCAGGAGAATCGGCAACGCCTCCCGAAGGGGGCGAAGGTGCCGAGCACGCCACCCTTCCCGCCGAGCCGCGCTGCACAGCAGGTCATCGAGGAGGTGCGCGCGGAGGCGTCTAAGCACTTCGGCAGCCTTGACGGATTCGGCTGGCCAACGAATCGCGCGCAGGCGCTCGAAGCGCTCGAACGATTCTGCAAGGAGCGGCTCGCCGCGTTCGGTCCGTATGAGGATGCGATGTCCACGGAGCATGATCATCTCTACCACTCGCTCCTCTCCAGCGCGATCAACCTGGGCCTCCTGACGCCACACGAGGTTTCTCTTCGCGCACTAGAAGAGTTCGCTCGACGCCCCAAGGAGATCCCACTCCAATCAATTGAAGGCTTCATCCGACAGATTCTTGGCTGGCGAGAGTTCATGCACCACACCTATGAAACCTTCTGGCGTGAATGGGAGACTGCGAATGGCTTAAAACATCACGAACCGCTTCCAGGCTTCTACTGGAGCGGTGAGACGAAGATGGCATGCATCGCTCGCGTGGTCCAGAAGCTGATCAAGAGCGGTCATGTGCATCACATTGAGCGCCTCATGCTGCTCGGGAACTTTGCACTCTTAATCGGCGTGACACCACAAGAGGTGGATGCTTGGTTCCTTGAGGCGTTCATTGACGCGCACCCGTGGGTGGTGACACCAAACGTGGTTGCTATGAGCCAGTTTGCCGATCTCGGAAAGATCACGAGCAAGCCGTACATCTCGGGTGGGGCGTATGTATCTCGCATGGGAGACGACTGCAGCAACTGCTTCTACGATCCTAAGCTTTCAGTTGGTGAGCGCGCCTGTCCGTTTACGACACTCTATTGGGATTTTATTGACCGACACGCCGAACGGTTTGTAAAGAACCCGCGCATGGCACGGCAGGTCCGATCGTGGGAGTCAAGAAAGGAGAGCGTCCGCACCGAAATTCTGGAGCAGGCCAAGTTGATTCGCAAGCGTGCCAAGAGCGGCCAACTGTGAACTCAAGGAGCGGCGCGCACCCAGCGTGGCGGCGGATTATTGCCGTCTACATTGCGGTGCAGTTCGCCGAGATCTTTGGCGTCAGCATCATCTACTCGTATCTCCCCATGGCGCTAGAGCAGGCCGGCGTACCCATCGGCGAGATTGCATCACTGACCGGTCTCTCTATTGCAGGGCTCTTCGTCATCGGTGCACCGCAAGTACCGATCTGGCTCGCGATTGCCGAGTTGCGATCACGTCGACTTGTCATCGTGCGCAGCGGCCTCATTGCCCTTGCGGCGCTGATCGCCTTTGCGCTCGCCGACCAGGCCTGGCAACTGGTTGGCGCGACGGTGGCGCTCGGCTTCTGGCTCGGCAACACTGGCGTGATGCTCGCAACGATCCGTGAAGTAGCGCCCGAGCGCGAGCGGGCGCGCGTCATCTCGCTCTTTAGCGCCGCAGCACCGATGGGCTTTGCCGCTGGCCCACTCCTCGCCGCATGGCTGATCGGCGGACTCGGCCTCACCCTCGCCGCACCGATCGCCGTTGCCGCACTCCTTAACGGCCTCTTGATCGTTGCGAATATCGTGGCGATCCCCGATGTGCGCCCAACAGCACCACAGCGTGGCAGTGTGCTGCAGGTTGCACGACGCGGAATCACTGATGTGCTGCGCGACCCAGTCGCGCGTGCGGGTTACCTTGTCTTGATGCTCGGCATTGCTGGTGAGCGGATGCTGCGCCCCGCCCTCCCGCTCCGCATCGCCGAGGTGTCGATCGGCGAAGCAGTCGGAGGTATGGCCGAGCCACTCGCCGCTCCTGGTGTCGCTGGCGCGGTCGGGCTGCTGATCGGCTTCTCCGCGCTCATCGGCGCCCTGATCGCGCCACTCTTCGCCGCGCTCACCTTCCCGCGTATCGGTATCCCGCGAAGTGCCGCGCTCGCATTCACCGTTGGTGCTGTTGCCGCCGCCTCACTCGCCGTTACCCCCACACTCCCGCTCCTTGCGGTCAGCATCACGGCGATCGCCGCCGTCTCCGCGCTCCTGCAGGCGGCCGTCTTCACCTGGCTTGCTGAGCGCGTCACACCGCTCCGTCGCTCTGCGGCGCTCAGCCTCTCCCTCTTCCCGCTCTACGCAGGGAACGTTGCGGGTCTCGCCGCAGCCTCACTCGCTGCCCTCGCCGGCGCCCCACGAGAGGGGGACCTCCTTGCGCTGACGCCAATCTTCGCTTCGGCCGCACTCGTGCTCGCCGTTGGTGTGGGCGCCGCCGCCCTTCTCAACCGCCGCCGCGCTACGCTCCGCAAATGAGCAAGATCCAGACTGTCACCGGAGCGATTGATTCGGCGCTGCTCGGTCTGACGCTGACTCACGAACACATCCTCAACGATGTCCTCTCGTGGTGGCATGCGCCACTCGATGACTCACCGCGCGCACGCGAACTCGTTGATGAGAAGGTCTCCATGGAGAACCTCTGGGAGTTGCGACACGACCCATTCGTCAACAAAGACAACTGCACCATGACGGATCGCGCACTCGCAATCAAAGAGCTGCAGCGATTTGTTTCCCAGGGTGGGACGAGCATCATTGAGACGAGCGCAGACGGTAACGGGCGCGACCCAGAGGGACTCGCCGAGATCAGTCGCGCCACAGGACTCAACATCATCATGGGGACCGGCTACTACCTTGACGGCTCACAACCTGCGGAGAACGATGCAAAGAGCGAGCAGAACATCGCAGACGAGATCATTCGCGACATCACCGAAGGGGCGCGTGGTACAGCGGTACGCTCCGGCATCATTGGTGAAATTGGCGTGGGGAGCAGCTTCACCGCGCGCGAGAAGAAGTCGCTCGCCGCGGCCTGCATTGCCCAGCGAGCAACGCACCTCCCAATGCAGGTTCACATGCCGGCCTGGTTCCGTTTCGGCGACGAGGTGCTCGACTTCTGCGCCGCGCGCGGCGTGCCGATGGAGAGCATTGTTCTCTGCCACTCAAACCCTTCTGGCGAAGACTACGAGTATCAATCAAGGCTGATCAACCGCGGCGCGTACATCCAATACGACATGATCGGCATGGAGGTCTTCTACGCCGACCAGCAGGCGCAGTGCCCGAGCGGGGATGATGATGCGCGCAACATCGCCCGCCTCGTGGAGCGTGGGCATGGGGATCGCGTGCTGATGTCACACGACATCTTCCTGAAGAGCCTCCTCCGAACGTACGGCGGCCCAGGCTACGGACACATCGTTGAGTTCTTCCTCCCGCGCCTCGCTCGGCACGGAGTATCGATTGAACGGTCACTCGAGCTGATGACGGATAATCCGCGTCGGTTATTTGAAGAGGCGCGCTAAGCGCAGAAAGGGGAGCGATGAAGGTCCTACTCGTTGGTGAATCATGGGTCTCAGAGGCAACGCACTACAAGGGGTTCGACTCCTTCACCTCGGTCACCTTCCACTCGGGCGCCGACTGGTACAACGCGGCGCTCCGAAGCAAAGGCATTGAGGTTGAGCAGCTCTACGCACACGACGTGCCCGCAAAGTTCCCCTTCACAAAAGAGGGACTCGACGCGTACGACGTGATCGTCCTCTCCGACATTGGAACGAACTCCTTCCTCCTGCCAACAGAGACGTGGCTCCAGGGGAGGTCGATGCCGAACCGACTGACGCTTCTCGCCGAGTGGGTGAAGGGCGGCGGCGCACTGATCATGGCGGGCGGCTACCTCAGCTTCCAGGGCTTTGAGGCGAAGGCACGCTTCGCTGGCACCGCAATTGAAGAGGTGCTCCCCGTGACCTGCTTCACCCACGATGATCGCGCGGAGACGCCCGAGGGTGCCGTCCCTGTGATCAACGATGCTGCGCACCCGGTCCTTGCCGGTGTTTCATCGGGAATGCCAGCGCTGCTCGGCTACAACCGCGTGCAGTTGAAGTCAGGTGCAACGTTGATCGCTTCGGTGAACGGCGATCCGCTGATTGCCGCATCTCAAGTTGGCAAGGGGCGAACGCTCGTCTGGACGTCAGACATTGGACCGCACTGGTGCCCTGAGCCGTTCGTGAAGTGGGAGGGCTTCGCCCCACTGATGGCGAACATGATCACCTGGGTCTCAGGGGAGTGAAGCTGAACGCGCCACGCGTCGCCGCCTACGAGTCTGCAACACGCGCCTTTCTTGAGCAGGTTGCAGCGCTCGACCCAGCGTCGCTCGATCTCAAGCACCCAGAAGGGTGGTCGCCGCGGCAGGTGATCCATCACGTCGCGGACAGTGAGGCACAGTCATACGCACGTCTGCGACGACTCGTGGCTGAACCGCTCGGCTCAATCATTCAGGGGTACGACGAAGGTCTCTGGGCCGCACACCCAGCACTCGCGTACGAACGCGATCCAATTGAGACGCCCATTGCGGTGTTCGCTGCGGTGCGTGCCGGCTCACTCGCCGTGTTGCAGCACCTTAAAGACGAAGATCTCGCGCGCTATGGCGAGCACACAGAACGCGGCAGGTACACGATCGCCGACTGGCTTGCGGGATACGCGAAACACCCGCTAGATCACGGCGAGCAGATAGCGAAGGCACTGCGCGGCGAGAAGTAGCGCGCCACCACGGCGCGGGAAACACCAAGCTCAGCTTGGGAGGTGTCGCTCCGCTGGGCCAACGTACTTCGCGTCGGGGCGGATGATCTTGTCAACGCCAGCCTGTTCAATTGCATGTGCCGACCAGCCGGCGATGCGCGCGAGACCGAATGTTGCGGGGAAGAGATCGGGGGAGAGCCCAACACCCTGGAGCACTGCGGCGGCGTAGAACTCCACGTTGGTCTTCATTGCGCGGCCAGGCTTCATCTCTTCAAAGACGCGGAGGATCGCCTCTTCGGCGCCAATCGCAAGGTCGAGCCACTCTGGTCGCGCAGGCATCGCTTCAGCAACCTTGCGCAGTGCGGCGGCGCGCGGGTCATAGGCGCGATAGACGCGGTGTCCGAAGCCCATGATCAGTTCGCGTCGTGCCAACTTGCCGCGTGCCCAGTCTTGGGCGCGATCAATTGAGCCGATCTCGCCGAGCTGACCGATCACCTCTGCTGGTGCGCCGCCGTGCAGCGGCCCCTTCATTGCGCCGATCGCGCCGCAGATCGCCGATGCAATATCTGAACGCGTGGCGATGATGACGCGCGCGGCGAAGGTGCTCGCGTTAAGGCTGTGTTCCGCGCCCGCCATGAGGTAGGCGTCGAGTGCGCGCGCGGTGCCAGGATCTGGAGCCTTGCCGTGAAGTTGCTGCAAGAAGGCGGCGGCAATGCCGATGCCTGGCTCTGGGTCAATCGGCTCAAGTCCCTGTCGTAGTCGCGCAAACGCGGCGAGTGCCGATGGTGCAATCGCGGCGATCTTCTTCGCCTCTTCGGCGGTCGGTGGCCAGCCGAGTCGCTCGCCTGCACCCCAGACAGAGATTGCGGTGCGCAGCGCGTCCATTGGATGCGCGTGTGCGGGAAGGAGTCGCAGCGCCGCCATCACGGCGGGCGGCACCTTCATAGGAGCCAGTTCGGCGTCTGGATGCCACTCGCCAGTAAGAAGCAGGTCAAGGACGCTGGCGTAGCTCCCCTTTGAGACAACCTCTTCAATGGGGTAGCCGCGATAGAGCAGCTTCCCGTTCGCGCCGTCAACAAGACTCACCGCCGTCTCGGCGCCAATGACGCCGGCGAGACCTGGGCTGAAGACCTTTTCGTCGCTCATTGCTTCCCACTCATCGCTGCGGCCTGCGATCAACAAACTCAATGGCGAGGCGCAACAGCACGGAACCGAGCAGCGCGACGAAGATTGATCCGAGGAAGCCACCAGCGTCACCAATACCGGCGCTCTTCGCCAGCGTTCCGCCGATCAGCCCGCCCAGGATGCCGACCAAGATGTTCGGCAGGCAGCCGCGTGCCGCGCGTCCGCGAACAAGCCAAGAGGAGAGGCCTCCGGCGAGGAAGCCGACGAGTGCCCAGCCGATCGGGTCGAGGTCGAAGAAGTTCATCAGCGCGATCGTACGCCTCCGCGCGGATTCGTGAGGCGGGGCGCGCGGGAGCCTCGGCTAGACTCTCGGCATGTCAAATGGCAGCCTCTCCGCGAAGATCAGCAGCGCCCCCTCCGATCCCATCTTCGGGATCGTGGAGGCCTTCCGCGCCGACCCACGTCCAGAGAAGATCAACCTCGCCGCCGGCGTCTATATGGAAGAGGACGGCGTCACACCAATCCTCGCCAGCGTCCGTGAAGCGGAGCGACGCCTCCTCGCGAACTCCACCACCAAGCTTTATAAGCCGATCGGCGGTGACCCCGCTCTCGTGAAGCTGCTGCGCGCCCTCATCTTCCGCGAGCCTGGCGCGCCGTTCGGTGCACTTCCTGCGATCGCGAACGAGGGTCGCATTGAGGTGCTGCACACGCCAGGCGGAACTGGCGCGGTGCGACTCGCCGTGGAGTTGGTGAAGCGTCTGCGACCGAACGCCGAAATCTGGGTGAGCGACCCAACCTGGCCGAACCACACGCAGATCGCCGACGCCGTTGGTGTGCCACATCGTTCGCACCCATGGATCAGCGCCGATGCGCGTGCGCTCGACCTGGACGCCGTGCTGCAATCAATCAACGCTGCAAAACCTGGCGACGCCTTCATCTTCCACGGCGCCTGCCACAACCCAACGGGGATTGATCCAACCGCAGCGCAGTGGCGCGTAATCGCCGAGGCGGTCACCGCGCACTCGCTCCTCCCGATTCTCGACTTTGCATATCAAGGCCTCAGCGACGGTCTAGTTGAAGATGCCGCATCACTTCGCGCCTTCTTAGCGACCGGTTGCGAGATCCTTGTCGCCGCAAGTGCAAGCAAGAACTTCGCGCTCTATGACGAGCGCGTTGGTGCGCTCGCAATTGTTGCCGAAGATAAGGAGGCTGCCGCCGCCATCCTGACGCATGCGAAGGTGGCGATTCGCGCCGCCTGGTCAAACCCACCTGGGCATGGCGGCGAGATCGTTGCAGAAATTCTTAGCGATGACGCGCTCCGCGTGCAGTGGGAGGGAGAGGTGACGGCGATGCGCGAGCGCATCAACGGGAACCGCCGCGCCTTTGTTGCCGCACTCGCTAGCGAAGGTGCTGGCGACTTCTCGCATTTACTGACTGGTCGTGGCATGTTCTCACTGCTCGGCCTTGATGACGCGCAGCTGAAGCGACTTCGCGATGAGCAGGCGATTTATCTTGTGGCGCGCGGTCGCATCAACTTCGCCGGCCTCTCCGCCGTCAAGATCCCAATTGTTGCCAAGGCGGTCGCAGCGCTGCTGCGCTGACGATCGGGCAGTGGTGGCTGACAGGTGGAGCCGAGCGATATGAGCGACAAGATCATTTCGCCGCGCCTTGTGTCGCGAGTATGGGGTGGCGAGCGGCTCACCGCACTCGGGCCAGCAGGCTCCGCCACGCCGCCAATCGGTGAGGCTTGGTTCGGTGAGATCGGGTCACAGAACCAACCACTGGTGAAACTGCTTGACGTTGCCGATCGCCTCTCCGTACAGGTGCATCCGACTGACGCACTCGCCGCCGAGCTGCATGGCGCAGGATCGATTGGAAAGCGCGAGGCGTGGGTGATCCTCGACGCGGCTCCAGGCGCACACCTCCTCCTTGGACGCGACCCAGCGGTGAGTGCCGACCAGCTTCAACACGCCGCGCGACCCGTTCGGCGACGGCTTCAACGGCTGCGTGTTCGGCGACACCGCGACGGCGGCGGGCGGGTGCCTGACCAATTCGCTGGGTTCGATCTCGACCGCCAGCTATCGCGCACGCGGCGTCAACGCCGTCCTCTCGATGAATGCGGGGCCGACCACGCTGGGACTGGGGCTCGGCTATGCCAATCGCCGCTACCTCGTGCCGCCGGGCGTGATCGTGGCGGGAACGAGCGACGACAACTGGTATGGCCAACTCTTCGCCTCGCAGCAGCTCGACTCGGTGTCGAGCGTGAGCGGCAACGTCTACGCCAATTATTACGAGAGCAATCTGCCGGGCGCGCCCGGCGTGTTCGGGGCTGGCGCCAACGGCTCCTATTATCGTAGCTTCGGGTCGCTCAGTGCGATGGCGACGCTTGGGATTTCGACGTACGATGTCGAGGGTGCGGGCAATACTTCTGCCCAGGCGCTGCTCGGTCTTCGCTACGGCTTCTGACGGGTGGAATGATGTACGACGAGCATTATGGCCTCAGCGGTCGGCCGTTCCAGCTGACCCCCGATCCGGCGTTCTGGTTCGACACCGCGACGCATCGCAAGGCGATGGCGTATCTTGGCTATGGCCTGAGCCAGGGTGAGGGCTTCATCGTCATCACCGGGTCGCCGGGCGCGGGCAAGACGACGCTGGTCGGCCATCTGATGGACACGATCGATCGCGAGCGACTGAACGTGATCCGCATCGTGACGACCCAGGTGAAGGCGGAGGACCTGCTCCACCTCGTCGCGGCGGGACTGGGCGCGGACACCACCGGGCTGGCCAAGGCGCAGACGCTGGCGGCGATCGAGAAGGGGCTGCATACCATCGCGCGTGGCGGCCAGCGCACGCTGCTGATCGTCGACGAGGCGCAAGCGCTACCCGTATCGGCGCTGGAAGAGCTCAGGATGCTCTCCAATTTCCAGACTGGCGGACATGCGATGCTCCAGATTTTCCTGCTGGGACAGCCGGAATTCCGTGATCGTCTTTACGGCAATGACGCCCTGGAGCAGCTACGCCAGCGAGTGATCGCGGTTCATCATCTCGACCCGATGGGTACGGACGAAGTTGCGAGCTATATCGCTCACCGGCTGGCGATCGCCGGCTGGCAGGGGCGCCCCGACTTCGCTGCCGAGGC
>CALMIH010000188.1 GCA_937864085.1 uncultured Chloroflexota bacterium | reverse complement strand
CAGTGATAGTCGTAGAAGGGCATCAGCTCCCCCGCTCAAGGCGTGCGATCTCGTCACGGAGCTCCGCAACGCGGCGCTCTGCGCCAGCAACGACCGCTGGTGGCGCCTTCCCCGTGAATGACGGATCGGCGAGACGCGCCTCTGCGGCGGTGAGTTGCGTACGCGCGGCGGCAAGATCACGATCGCGACGCGCGCGATCCGCGCCAATCGTTGCCGCATCTGCCTGCGGCGGCATGAGTCGTCCGGTGAGTGCGTTCGAGACCACCAGGAGACCCTCTTCGCCTTCAGGGAGTGAGGCGGCAATGGTGAGTGGCTTCACGCGCGCGAGTCGTTCTATCGCGGCGCGGAGCCGCTCGCCTGACGCGGCAAGTTCGGTGGGGGCGGCAACGGTGAGCGGCACCCATGCGCCGGCTGGGAGTTTTGCGGTGGTTCGTGCCGCGCGCACCTCGCGCACAAGGTCGAGCCACTGATCAATTGAGCTGCGGCCACCCTTCGCCGCAAGAGCGTGGCGCTCGGGCCAGGCGGCGGTGGCGAGGAGTCCCCCCTCACCTTCACGGTGCGGAAGCGCCTCCCAGATCCCTTCGGTGATGAACGGCGCCATCGGGTGCAGCAGGCGCAGCAGTGTGTCGAGTCCATCCACTAGCGTCCACCAAACGGCGACGCGCTCCGCCGCAGGGCGTGTCTCATCAGCGAGGGTGACCTTAGCGAGCTCGATCGCCTGATCACAGTACTCAGCCCAGATCGCGTCATAGATGCGCTGTGCCGCTTCGGAGAATCCGTATCCAGTCAGGTTGCGATCAACATCTTCAACCGCTGTGTTGATACGCGAAGCGAACCATGCGCCGAACTCACCCGCCGCCGCCTGCGCGCTTGATGCGTCGGGGCGCTCACCCGTCACCTCAGGAGGACGTGCGCCGAGTACGTAGCGCGCCGCGTTCCATAGCTTGTTCATGAAGTTGCGCGCGTTCTCCAGCTTCTCTGGCGAGAGGCGCTGATCTGCGCCGGCCGATGTTCCAGAGACGAGTGCGAAGCGCAGCGCGTCAGCACCAATCTCATCAATCAGTGAGAGCGGGTCAACCACGTTCCCCTTCGTCTTAGACATCTTCTGACCTTCGGGATCGCGCACCATGCCGTGCAGGTAGATCGTCTCAAATGGCGGCTCGCCCATCAGCTCAGCGCCGAGCATCATCATGCGCGCCACCCAGAAAAAGAGGATGTCGTGACCCGTCTCCATGACTTGCGACGGGTAGTAGCGTTTCAGATCGCTCGTCTGATCTGGCCAACCGAGCGTGCTAAACGGCCAGAGGCCAGAGCTGAACCAGGTATCAAAGATGTCGCTCTCCTGCACCAGGCTCTCGGCGAGCGCACCACACTCGCTGCAACCGCTTGGACCTTCAACTGCGGCACTTACGGTGATGTGGCCATCGGCGCAGTACCAGGCGGGGATGCGATGCCCCCACCAGAGCTGGCGACTCACGTTCCAATCGCGAATCTCGGTGAGCCAGTGCTCCCACGTCTTCTCAAAGTGCGCAGGGACAATGCGCGTCTTCCCTGAACGCGTAGCGGCGAGCGCCTTCTCTGCGAGCGGCTTGGTGCGGATGAACCACTGCGTGCGCAGACGCGGCTCAAGGATGTCGTTGCTGCGCTGACATCGCGCCGGATTCGCCGTGTGTGGCTTTACCGAGACGAGGAGGCCGAGCGCATCGAGCGCCGACACGATCGCCTTTCGCGCCACAAATCGCTCCATCCCAGCGAACGGCTTCGGCGCGTCAGCCACAATGTGCGCCGCCTCATCCAAGATCGTCAGCGCTGGAAGGTTGTGCCGCAGCCCAACCTCGCGGTCGTTCGGATCGTGGGCGGGCGTCACCTTCACAGCACCGGTGCCGAACGCCTGGTCAACAAAGTCGTCGCCGAGAATCGGAACGGGGCGGTCAACAAACGGAATGATGACGCGCTTTCCGATCAGCTGCGCGTAGCGTGGATCGCTTGGGTGCACCGCAACGGCGCTGTCACCGAGCAGCGTCTCAGGACGTGTGGTGGCGACGACGATCCCTTCGCGAGGCGCACCGCCCTCCAACGGGTAACGGATCTCCCAGATCTGCCCGCTCTCCTCTACGGCAATCGACTCAAGGTCCGAGACGCTCGTCTTGCAGCCAGGGCACCAGTTGACCAGTGCCTCGGTGCGATACGCGAGACCGCGCTCATAGAGTGTGGCGAATGCGGTGCGCACGGCGCGGCTGGAAACTTCGTCCATGGTGAAACGGGTGCGACCCCAATCGGCGGATGCGCCGAGACGGCGGAACTGTCCAAGGATGACGCCGCGCGTCTCCTCCATAAAGCGATCCATCCGCTGCAGGTAGCGATCGCGTCCGAGGCTGCTGCGACTCTCCCCCTCTTCCGCAATGATCTTGTCCAGCACGAACTGCGCCGCAATCGAGGCGTGGTCGACACCGGGAAGCCAGAGTGTTGGTCGCCCCTCCATCCGTGCCCTGCGCGCGAGAAGATCTTCAAGGGTGACGAAGAGTGCGTGTCCTACATGGAGGCCGCCGGTGACGTTTGGCGGCGGCATGATGATGGTGAACGGCGGGAGGTCCGCCTTGGCGACGCGATCGACCCCCTCTGGGCTGCCGTAGTCGCTTGCCGCCCAGCGCGCCGCAACCTGCGGCTCAATCTCGCTCGGGGTGTAGGAGGAGCCGAGCTCGCGCGGAGCGCTCACGCCGAAGCGCGCGGCGCCGCCTTGCGTGGGCGCTGCAGTGGGCCCGCCGCCCGCTTTGCATCACTCGCTACGGTGCCGATCTCTGATTCGCTCAGCAGGAGGGGCGACACGCCGTCGGTGACGGCCTCCTCCGTCACAACGCAGCGGCGCACATCGCGGCGATCTGGCATCTCATACATGGTGTTGAGGAGCGTCTCCTCCACCACAGCGCGCAGCGCACGCGCGCCCGTCTTTCGCGCTAGCGCCTTCTCCGCCGTTGCGCGCAGCGCCCCTGGGGTGAACTGCAGCTCAACCTTGTGAAGCTCAAAGAGTCGCTGGTACTGCTTCACGAGTGCGCTCTTCGGCTGCACAAGGATCGCCACCAGGTCATCAAGCGTCAGTCGGTCGAGGGCCACCACCATCGGGAGTCGTCCAATAAATTCTGGAATCAGTCCGTAGCGAAGGAGATCGTCTGGCATCAACTGCTCCAGAACGCGTTCGCGCTCGTCGCTCCCCTTCGGCGCATCTGAGCCGAAGCCGATCCCGCGTCGCCCAACGCGATCGGCAACCATCTTGTCCAGCCCTTCAAATGCACCACCACAGATAAAGAGAATGTTGGTGGTGTCAATCTGGAGGTACTCCTGGTGCGGATGCTTCCGGCCACCCTGTGGTGGAACGTTCGCAACGGTCCCTTCAATGATCTTCAGCAGTGCCTGCTGCACGCCCTCACCGGAGACGTCGCGCGTGATTGATGGGTTCTCCGCCTTGCGCGTGATCTTGTCGATCTCATCGATATAGATGATGCCGCGCTGCGCGCGCTCAATGTCGCCGTCGGCCGCCTGGATGAGACGCAGCAGGATGTTCTCAACGTCCTCGCCAACGTAGCCCGCTTCCGTGAGACTCGTAGCATCCGCAATACAGAACGGCACGTCCAAGAAGCGCGCGAGCGTCTGCGCAAGGAGCGTCTTCCCAGAACCGGTTGGCCCAACGAGGAGGATGTTCGACTTGGCAATCTCTACCCCATCTGGCGAAGTGGGGGCGGCGATGCGCTGATAATGGTTATGCACCGCAACGGCAAGTGAGCGCTTCGCACGCTCTTGGCTGATCACATGCTCGTTGAGTGCGGCATGAATCTCGCGCGGCGTTGGCGTGGTGTCGCCCCACGGGTTGCTTCGGGCCGGCGAGCTCGGAGAGGGGTCAACGGCGATCTCGGCGCAGAGCGCGATGCACTCGTCGCAGATGTAGACACCCTGTCCTGCGATCAGCTTGCGAACCTGCTCCTGCGTCTTGCGACAGAACGAGCAACGATACGAGCCACTTCCGGGCCCGCCAGCCTTCACGCGCCGTCCGCTGTTACGCGATGCGTCGCGCGGTCCGCCGCCAGCAGTTCCATCGCCCGAAGCAGCCATCGCGTCCGCTCACTTCCTCTTCGGTGGAACGATCGCAGGGAGCTTGTAGACCTCGTCGATGATGCCGTACTCCACCGCCTCTTCTGGCGAGAGGAAGAGGTCGCGGTCGGTATCCTTCACCACCTTGTCGATCGGCTGACCGGTGTGCGCGGCGAGGATCTCCTGAGTGGTTTTGACCAGCTTCTCCATCTCCTTCACCTGGATGAAGACGTCTGGCGTGTTGCCACGGAATCCGCCTGAGCCTTGGTGGATCATGATGCGGCTGTGTGGTAACGCGAAGCGCCGTCCAGGCGCACCTGCGGCGAGCAGGACGGCGCCCATTGACATGGCGATGCCGGTGCAGATGGTGCTCACTGGTGCGCGCACGTACTGCATCGTGTCGTAGATCGCCAAGCCAGAGGTGATCACGCCACCTGGGCTGTTGATGTACAGGAAGATCTCCTTCTCGGGATCCTCAGCATCCAGGAAGAGGAGCTGTGCAATCACCAGGTTCGCAATGTCGTCTTCGACGCCTGCGCCGAGGAAGATAATGCGCTCCTTGAGGAGGCGTGACC
The DNA here is from genome assembly GCA_937864085.1 of uncultured Chloroflexota bacterium. Lineage (GTDB taxonomy): Bacteria > Chloroflexota > Limnocylindria > Limnocylindrales > Limnocylindraceae > Limnocylindrus. The sequence continues at coordinate 6,380 of CALMIH010000188.1, read as the reverse complement.
AGATGTCGTAGGCGCGTTCGCCCTTACTGGACGACTCAATCACCATTGGTACGAGCATTGACCCCTCCTCTCGTTTCGCCCTTCTAACGGCCCGCGTCTGGGCCGCGTTGTGTGGAGGGTGAGTTTACTTGGCGGAGCGCTTTGCGGGCGAACGCTTCGCTTTGGGAGCGTCAGCCGACCCGCTCGTGAGGCTCGCCGCGGGGCTGAGGGCGGGAGTGAGCACGGGGCGTGGCGGGCGCTCGGGCCCCCAGTTCGGCCAGGCGCTCGGATTGGCATCGAACCAGTCTTCAACGATCTTCTCCACCACAAGCGAGCGGCGGAGTGAGGCGCGAATGGCGCGGCGGCCGCGCTCAGAGGCGAGATACGCCTCCAGCTTCCGCTGCCCCTGCACCTGCGGCTGCGCTCGGCGCACCTCTTCATCAATGAGCTCTTCTGGTACCTGAATCCCTTCGGCGCCGGCAACGGCGGAGAGGACGAGCAGGGTGCGTGCGCGGCGCTCACCGCGATCGCGGAGCTCTGCGCGAATCTCTTCGGCACTCTTTCCTGCCGCTTCTAGGTACTGATCAAAGGAGAGACCCTGTCGTGCAATCGATCGTGCCAACTCATCCACTAATCCGTCGATCTCCTCTTCGATCAGCGGATCAGGGATCTCAACGGTGGCTCTCTCCATGGCGTACTCCACGATCTTGTCGGCAAACTCGTGGCGGCCGCGATCCGCAGCGCTCGACTTCAGCCGCGTCAGGATCTCAGCGCGGAGCCCATCAACGTCCTCAACGTTTGCCACCTGCTTGACGAATGCGTTATCGAGTGGTGGCGGGATGCGCGCGCGCAACTCTTGGATCACCACCTCAAATCGAGCAGCCACGCCGCGCAGCGACTCCTCCTGATAGTCGTCCGGGAAGGTCACCGAGACGGTCGTCGCGTCGCCGACCTTTGCATCCGTAAGCTGCGCTTCAAAGCCTGGGATGAGTCGCTCGGAACCGAGCACGATCGGCATGCGCTCGGAGGAGGCGCCATCAATTGGCGAGTCGTCCTTCGCGCGGTAGCCAGTGAACGAGATGATCGCGTAGTCGCCCATTGCGGCTCCGCGCTCTGTCACTGGCGTCAGCACCGCGTAGCTGTCGCGGAGATCGTCAATGACCGCATCAACCTTCTTCGCGTCAGGCTCTTCAAAGGTCGGCGTGAACTTGAACTTCTGATAGTCGCCAAGCTTCACCTCTGGTGGAACGGAGACGGTGGCGGAGAAGCTGTACTCAACGCCCTCCACTGCTGGCTGCGCCTCAATCTTCGGGCTCGTCAACGGGAGTGTGTCTGACTCCATGATTGCCTTGCGGTAGCCGCGCTCAATCAGAATCTCTGTCGCCTCTTCCAAGATGCCGGCGAGGCCGGAGAACCGCTCCACCACGGCGCGTGGCGCCTTGCCGGGACGGAAGCCTGGGATTCGGCTGCGGGATGCAACCTGGCGCACCGCACTGCTGATCGCCGATGCCACCTCGTCGGCGGGCATGACGATCTCAAGGAGCACGCTGCTCTTTGGACCGGGTGTGGAGGTGACCTTCATGCGGTCAACGATAGCGGAGATGTTGCACCTTGATGGTGGGCGAGGTGAGACTCGAACTCACACGTCGTTACCGACACCAGCTCCTAAGGCTGGCGCGTCTACCATTTCGCCACTCGCCCCTAAACATCATGGGTGGATCCGCCCGTTTCGTCCACCCGCCCACCACTGCGCGCAGCGCTCGGTCGTGGATCAAGGAGCGCATCAATCACGGCGCGGCCACCCTTCTCCGCAGCGGCAGCGGCGAGCCCGGCAGCAAACGCGCCAACCACGCCACTCCTCTCTGCTGATCCACGTGTGCCCTCGCCGCTCGTCCGCGGCTTGCGAGCCCCAGTGAGCCAGCGCAACCCGAGGAGGGAGAGGGCGGCGAGTAGTCCGATCACCTGGAGCGGATGCTCGCGCAGCTCCTTTCCAAGGCCGCCGCTCAGTCGGAGCCTTCGCGCGATGCTGCGTGAACCCTCCACTGATGCACTTCGCGCGCTGCGCAGTTGCTGCACTTCGCGCGCAACGTTCGGTCGCGCATCAAGGAGCGCCTCTAGGCGCTGCTCGTGCGTCCGATCGCTCGCATCTCCGTTCATGCATCACCGCCACGATCAGGTCGAATCCGCTCAGCGGCGCGAGTCAGTGTCTCAGCAACGCGCGTGATGGTGCGACGGAGTGTCCCAATGGCAGCATCGGCACTCCCGATCGCCTCCCCCACCTCAGCGGCAACACCGCCAAGCGCCTCTTCACGAAGATCTTCCAGCGCTTGCGCCGTTGCGCGCAGCTCCGCTTCGCTCGCGAGTGGCATGAAACGGTCAGTGAAGCGCTGCGTCTCAAAGGTGCGCAATCCGAGCAGTAGATCAACCAGCACCACGGCGAGGAGCAGCGTGAGCGCAAGACCAGCCGCAGGACCTGGCGCCCAGGCGAGCGGGAGGAGTGTCAGCAGCAACGCACCAACTCCAGCGAGAGCGCCGAGCACGAGTGCCCGTCCACGGCGTCCGGCCTCAATGCGGAGGATGGATGAGGCGATCGCCGCAGCGAGTGAGAGGAGGAGCAGTGTCATCTGTGCCGCACCCCAGAGCTGCGATCCGAAGAGGCCTTCACCAAGGATGAGGAAGAGCGCGATGAGAAGGCCAAGCAGTGCGGTGACGATCAGCGAGACGATCGCTGCCGCGCCGATGAGCGTCACCACGACATCGCGTGCAATCGCACCGATCTCTGCGCGGAGCAGTGACCAGTGGCCGCGCAGGAGGGCGCGAATCGCGCCGATCAGCTGATCAATCGATTCGCTAAAGCTCGCTTCGCTGCGTTCGCTCTCTGGCATTACGCGATTGTCAGCGTGGTACCGCTCTCGCTCGCAGCACGCACCGCGAGTCGCGCGGCGACCGCTCCAGCAACCACTTTTAGTGCGATCGCTGCAGGGCCCGCTTCGCGCTGCGCAACAGCGGGGATGCCAGCGTCGCCGCCCTGACGCACCGCCATCTCCAGCGGCACGCGTCCAAGCATCTCAAGCTGCTCCTCTTTTGCGAGTCGCTCAGCACCACCGCGACCGAAGATCTCTGTCTGCTCACCGCAGTGCGGGCAGGCAAACGACGACATGTTCTCCACGATGCCAAGGATCGGCACGTTCATGCGGCGGAACATTGCGAGCGCCTTGGTCACATCGGCGAGTGCAACATCTTGTGGCGTGGTGACCAGCACCGCACCGGCGAGTGGCACCGCCTGTGCAAGGGTGAGTTGCGCGTCAGAGGTTCCAGGTGGAAGGTCAACAATGAGATAGTCAAGGTCGCCCCACTCAACGTCACGTAGGAACTGTTGAATCGCCCCGCCAATGAGCGGGCCGCGCCAAACAATCGGCTGACCCTCTGGGACGAAGAACTGGATCGAGATCAGCTTCACACCGTGACGCTCGATCGGTTCAATCTTTCCGCCTGGGCTCGACTTCGGCGTACCGGTTGCACCAAGCATCTGCGGAAGGTTTGGTCCCGTGATGTCCGCGTCAAGAAGTCCGACGCGCGCGCCGCTCTGCGCGAGCGCAACGGCGAGATTGACGGAGACTGTGCTCTTCCCAACGCCCCCCTTCCCGGAGGCAACAGCAACGACGTTACGAATGTTCGGTAGCAGCTTCTCCTGGCTCGGCGCGGCGGCTCGGCGCACCTTCGCCCCCCAGCGGAGTTCGGTGAGTTGCACGCCGATCCCATCGAGGGCGCCGCGGATGTCCCGCTCAATGACGTCCTTCAACGGACAGGCGGGGGTGGTCAGCTCAATCATCAGGCTGGCGCTCGAGCCGCTCAGGACGAGCTCCTTCACCATCTCAAGGGTGACGATGTCCTTGCCGAGCTCGGGCTCCTGTACGGCGCTGAGCGCCTGCATCACCGCCGCCTCGTTGATCTCGGCCATTCACCCTCCTATCTCTTGGTCGATCTCTCGGTCAGAGGCCCGCTGATCGTGCTCAGGGCGGGGCCGTCACCACTCCTCCACATCGTACCCCGCAACGCCGTTTGACCCCACCCCCCGTGGGTCATACGCTCTCCACGTCCTCATGTTGAGGAGCGACGCGCGGAGCGCACTGTGGAGGTGATCCCGAGGGTGGCTGAAGTTGACGTCCGGCTGGTCAACGTGACCAAGAAGTTTGGGGATGCGATCGCGGTTGACGCGATCACGCTCGACGTGAGCGACGGCGAGTTCTTCACCCTGCTCGGCCCATCCGGCTGCGGCAAGACCACGACACTCCGCATGATCGGCGGCTTTGAGCAGCCGACGAGCGGCCTGATTGAGCTGAAGGGCGTTGATGTCACCTTCCTCCCAGCCTATGAGCGCGACGTCAACACCGTCTTCCAGAGCTACGCCCTCTTCCCGCACCTCACGATCTACGAGAACGTTGCGTTCGGACTGCGGCGCTCGGGGATCAAGGGGGACGAGATCAAGCGCCGTGTTGGCGAGGCGATGGAGCTCGTGCAACTCGTCGGCTTTGAGAAGCGGATCCCTGCGCAACTCTCGGGCGGTCAAGCACAGCGCGTTGCCCTCGCCCGCGCGCTCGTGAATGAGCCCGCCGTCCTCCTGCTTGACGAGCCGCTCGGCGCGCTCGACCTGAAGCTACGCAAGCAGATGGGGATTGAGCTCAAGCGCATCCAGCGCGAAGTTGGGATCACCTTCATTTACGTCACCCATGACCAGGAAGAGGCGATGACGATGTCCGACCGCATCGCCGTCATGAACAAGGGACGCTATGAACAGCTCGCCGGCCCAGAGACGCTCTACGAGCGACCATCAACGCGATTCGTCGCTGGCTTCGTTGGCGCGAGCAATCTCCTTGAGGGGAAGATCGGCAGCGATGGCGAGGACTGGACGGTCGCCCTCCCCTCTGGCGCAGTCGTCCGCGCACCGAAGAGCCTCGGCGACATCGGCAGCAGCGGTGCAATCGGCGTGCGCCCCGAGAAGCTCACGCTGCTTGAGCCGGGCCAGCAGTCGAAGGGGAACACACTTGAGGGGACCGTTGTTGATACGAGCTACCTCGGCGTGATCACCCAGTACGTTGTTGAAGGGAAGGGCGGGCTACGACTCTTAGTCAGCGAGCAGAACGTTGGCCGCACGACGCGGAGTGACACCTGGCGACCTGGGGAGCAGGTCACACTCACCTGGAAACCGGAACATGGCTTCGTCGTTGGCGATGCCGCAAGCGCCTAGGCGCAGAAGGAGGAGAGCAATGAGCACCGAGAAGAAGATGGGGATGGAACTTGATCGACGAACAGTACTGAAGGCTGGTGCCGTTGCAGGTGCCGCCGCCTTCCTCGCCGCATGCGGAACATCTGGCGCCTCTACCGAGCCGACAGAGAGCACGGGGGGCGAGAATACGCCAGCTGCTGCGATCAACTTCGCCAACTGGACCTACTACATCGACGTTGATGACGACGTTGACACCGCGACGGCAGACACCTCAGAGAGCCTGCGCCGATTCAAGGCGGAGTACGGCACCACCGTCAACTACCAGGAAGTGTTCCTCGACAACGACGAATTCTTCGGCACGATCAAAGCACCACTTGATGCAGGCCAGGATACGGGCTGGGACATCGTGACGCCAACAACGTGGATGGCGAAAAAGATCGTTGACCTTGGCTGGGCGGAGAAGTTTGACAAGGCGAACATGCCAAACTTTGTGGCGAACCTCGCCGACGAGTTCACGGGGCGTGCCGCAGACCCAGGCAACGACTACCTGGCCCCGTGGCAGTCACTGATGACGGGCCTCGCTGTCAACACCGAGAAGACAACGCGCTTTACGAAGGTCTCAGGTCTCTGGGATCCGAAGTTGAAGGGGAAGATCGTGCTCCTCACAGAGCTTCGTGACACAGTTGGCCTTGTGATGCTCGGCAACGGCGCGGATCCGGCGACACCAACCCGCGGTACCTTTGATGCGGCAATCACGACGCTTCAAGACGCGATCAGCTCCGAGCAGGTGCGCAAGCTCTCTGGTCAAGGCTATACGGAACTCCTGATCAGCAACGCCGCGTGGGCGGCGATCGCCTGGTCAGGCGACGTGGGAATCATCCAAGCGGAGAAGGCAGAACTTGAGTTCATCGTCCCAGATGAAGGCGGGATGTACGCCACAGACAACATGCTGATCCCGAAGGGGGCGAAGAACAAGTACACCGCCGAACTCTGGATTGACTTCTATTACCAGCCAGAGATTGCCGCGATCGTTGAGGCATATGTCCAGTACATCTGCCCGGTGAAGGGTGCGGCTGAAGAGATCACCAAGATCGACCCGGCTCTCGCCTCCAACCCGCTGATCTTCCCTGATGAAGCGACAAAGGCTCGCCTCAAGGTCTGGGGTGATGTGAGC
>CALMIH010000187.1 GCA_937864085.1 uncultured Chloroflexota bacterium | reverse complement strand
ATCAACGCTCACCGTGTGCACGGTAAGCGGTTCCTCTGCTGGCGGATCCAGCGGCGCGCCAGTCAGCAGGTCAAATCGCGAAAGGTGAAGCGGGCAGGTGATCGTTGGGGTGACGGCGCCAGCGGGGGCAACGAAGCCGCGATCAAGCTCGCAGTACTCATGCGTGCAGACGCCATCCACGGCATACAGGGTGCCGCCGCGGTTGACCACCAGGATCGCCTTGCCGTTCGGCCAGGCGAGGCGCGCCGTACCGTCGGCCATTTCAGACGTGGGGAAGAGTCGTTCGTGCAGCACCAGCTGAGGTTACGCCGCGGTGGCTGCCGCCGCCAACTGTGCGGCAAAGGCGGCATCGAGCTTTGCGGCGAGCACCTCGCGGAGTCGATCCGCCTCTTCCTCAAGTGGGAGTGCCGCAACGACCGGTTCGAGGTAGCCCATGACAATGGTGCGTCGCGCTTCGGCCTCGGTGAGGCCGCGCGCCCGAAGATAAAAGATTTGATTTGGATCAATTGGCCCAACAGAACTGCCGTGCGCGGCGCGCTCGCAGTCTGGTTGGTCAATCCAGAGTGATGGGATCGCCACGCTTCGCGCCGTCTTGGAGAGGAGCATGCCGAACTCACCGAGATATGAGTTGGTGCCACGGCCAGATCGCGGAATGGTGGTGACACCCTTGACGAATCCACGCGCTTTCCCTGCGAAGATCCCCTTGGCGAGCAGATCGCCCACCGTCTTCTCGCCAGCGTGAAGGCTGTAGGTGGTGAGGTCGTGCAGCTGATCTGCACCAGCGAAGACCACCTCAACCTGGCGGACCTTTGATCCGTTCCCCGTGAGTTGATGGTCAATGCGGCCACGCACCAGGCGTGCGCCAATCTGCGCCGCAGCGATCTGCAGCTCAGCGTTTGCGCCGAATTCGTGACGGCGCACTGGCAGATAGACAACATCCTCTGGGAGCTCCTGGATTGAGGCGAGGCGGAGCTTCGCCCCCTTGCCGAGCGTCACTTCGCTGGTTGTGGCAAGAAGCGCGCGCGCCGTGGTGCCGCTGGCGCTACCGCTATCAGCACTCCTTCCGGTCACCTCTTCGCTGATCGTTGCACTTACGTTCTCGCCAAGCTTCACGGCGATACGCGCAAGAAGCGCCTCACCCTGCGCTGGGGACTCGATGCGGATGATGATTGGTGCCGTGATTGAGCCGCTCAACAGACTGATCTCCGTCCCGCTGTTCCAGCAGGCGCCGATCAGCGCCGTCATGCGATCACTCTCAGCGCCAACGAGTGGCGTGTTGCCCGGGAGCGGCCCAACGGTGAGGCCAGCGGCGCGCGCTTCGGCGCCAAGGTGGATGCCAACTCCGCGCGCGGAGATGCTGATCAGTGCGGCGGCACCGGCGGGGAGCTCGCTCGCGGGGAGTTCGCTGATTGATACTGGAGGCGCGAGAAGCGTTGAGCCCTCAAGGTCGGCGGCGCGCAGATCCACGTAGCCGATAAAGAGGAGATTCGCCTCGGTTGGGAGCGAGCTAAATGCCTTCAGGGCGTCGGCCCGCGGGTTGGCTCCGCCGAGCGCAGCATCGAGGCGCTTCAACTCTTCTTCGTTCGTCCAACTGAGTGGCAGGTCTCCAACCCCGCGACGGGCGGGTGTGGCGGCACTCACCCGAGCGCCCCCTCCATCTCCAAGCGGATCAGGCGATTGAATTCGAGTGCGTATTCCATTGGGAGCTCCTTGGTAAAGACCTCGAGGAAGCCCTGAACGATCAGGTTCGTTGCCTCGTTCTCGGTCATGCCACGGCTCATCAGGTAGAAGATCTGGTCGTCTGAGACGCGGCCAACTGTGGCCTCGTGGCTCATTGAGGTGTCGTCCTCCTGAATGTCAATGTACGGATAGGTCTCGGAGCGACTCCCTTCGTCAAGGATGAGCGCATCACAACGAACGCTGGTGGTGACGCCAGTTGCGCCAGGGGCCACCTTCACGGTGCCGCGATAGGTTGCAACACCGCCATCCTTACAGACCGACTTCCCTACGATGCGACTCGTGGTGTTCGGCGCAAGGTGTATCGCCTTGGCGCCCGTGTCCTGGCGCTGACCCTTTGAGGCAACGGCAACGGAGACGATCTCCGCGTGCGCCTTCTCGCCGAGCAGGTAGATCCCCGGGTACTTCATGGTGAGCTGTGCGCCAGTGTTGGCGTCAATCCACTCAACCGTTGCACCAGCATGCGCATGCGCGCGCTTGGTGACCAGGTTGTAGACATCGTTCGACCAGTTCTGGATCGTAGTGTAGCGCACCTTAGAGCCAGGAAGTGCGATGACTTCAACCACGGCAACGTGGAGTGAGTCGGTCGCCCAGTTCGGCGCGGTGCAGCCCTCAATGTAGTGAAGGCTGGCGCCTTCATCCACAACGATCAGCGTGCGCTCAAACTGTCCGGTGTTCTGGCCGTTGATGCGGAAGTAGGCCTGCAGTGGGAGCGGCACGTCGACACCCTTCGGCACGTAGACAAATGAACCACCAGACCAGACTGCGGAGTTGAGCGCGGCGAACTTGTTGTCTTCAGCAGGAATCACGGTGCCGAAGTACTTCTTGAAGATCTCTGGGTACTCCTTCATCCCCTGGTCAGTGCCCATGAAGACCACGCCGAGCTTCTGCAGATCTTCGCGCACAGAGTGGTAGACCACTTCGGAGTCGTACTGCGCACCTACGCCTGCAAGGAACTTTCGCTCCGCCTCTGGGATGCCGAGTCGCTCAAATGTCTTCTTAATCTGATCCGGCACGTCGTCCCACGACTTCTCTTCGCGCTCGGATGGCTTGCGGTAGTAGACGATCTTGGAGAAATCGAGCTTGGTGAGGTCGCCACCCCAATGCGGCATAGCGCGCGCCTCAAAGTGCTTGTAGGCGCGGAGGCGGTACTCCAGCATCCAGGCTGGCTCGTCCTTCGTTTCGGAGATCTCGCGGACGGTCGCCTCGGTGAGGCCCGCCTTAGTCTCGCGAAGGTAGGTGATGTCGTCGTGGAAGGCGTACTGCTCCCGCTCGTCTCGAACGTTCGGATTGACGACCGTCATACAGCCCCCTTTGCGCTCACCGTGGACCCGAGCACGAGATCAGACTCGTGCGGTGGAATCCCGACTGATCGTATCAGGATTAGGCGGCGACCGAACCCTTGCGGGAGAGCGCCGACTTCAGCCCATCAACCAGGCTGTAGACCACCGGGACCACGAGCAGCGTCAGGAGCGTTGAGGAGAGGAGCCCCCCAATGACCACCGTCCCAAGCTCTGCGGCGATGATCGAACCCTCGCTCGGTCCCGCCGCGAGCGGCAGGAGGGCGAGGATCGTGGCAACCGCCGTCATCAGGATTGGACGAACGCGCGTTCCGCCCGCTCGGAGGAGGGCCTCCTTTGTTGGCACCCCTTCGTGTCGGAGCTGCTCGACGCGATCAAGCAGCACGATGGCGTTAGTGACCACGATGCCGATCAGCATCAGGAATCCGATCAGCGCAGAGATGCCGATCGGTCGATTGGTGATCAGAAGCGCCGGGAAGGCGCCGATCACCGCGAGCGGCAGGCTGAACATGATCACGAGTGGATCAACGAGTGAGTTGAAGACGAGCACCATCGTCAGGTAGACGAGCAGGATCGCCACCGCCATTGCAGTGAAGAGTCCGCTGAAGGACTCGTTCTGCTGTTCGGTGACGCCGGCGAGCCGCACGCTGACGCGATCAAGCGATCCGTCCGCCTGGAGCTTCTCCACCGCACTCTTCACCTCAGCATTTACGGCACCCGTGTCCGCAACGGCGATCTCACCTGAGACGTTCGCCGCGAGTGACTGGTCGATTCGCGTGATGCTGGATGTCACCGAGATCTCTTCCACCGTGGCGATCGCGGCGAGTGGCACCTTGGTGAGGCTCCCCACCTGATATGCGCGCAGCGCATCGAGGTTCGTCATCAGGGAACTATCGATCTTCATGGAGAGACTGACCTTTTCGCCGTCCACTGAGATCTGTCCGAGCGGAGCGCCCACCAGTAGGTTGCGCAGCTCCCCCGCCACCTGGGCGGCGGAGAGTCCGGCACCAGCGGCGCGCGACGGGTCAACGGTGATCTCAACCTGGCGGCCCGCCTTGACGAGATCACTCTTCACATTTGCAAGGTTGCTGTTCGCGGCAAGGGTGTCTACGAGCAGGTCGGATGCGGCCTCAACTTCGGCGCCACGCTCACCCGTGATGATGATGGAGATCGCGTTTGATCCCGCTGCAAAACCAATCTCTTCCACGGTGACGGTCCAGCCGCCCGTGCCCACAGGTGCAAGGATCTCATTGAGACGATCCTTCGCAACGGCAAGATCCGTTGAAGGTTCAAGGATCACTGTCATGCGTGCCGCGTTAGGAGCACGACCGGTGATGGCGGCGGTGAGCGTTTGGCTCCCCGTTGCACTTTCCCCTGGGATTGAGGTGGTCACAAGCTCAACCTCGGCATCACGTTCAAGCAGCGTGTACGCCTGGCGGCTCCGGTCGAGGACACGTTGAGTAGAGGTGCCGAGGGGTGGATTCACCGTGACGGTGAGCACCTTCTCGCTTCCGCTATTCAGGAACTGGGTTGGGATCTGCGAGACGAGTGAGAACGAGCCAACAAAGAGTGCGGCGGAGATTGCGAGTGTCGCGAACTTCGTGATGCGACCGCGCAGGGCGAGACCAAGGATTGGAAGGTAGATACGACCCCAGATTGAGATCTCCTCACGCTCCCCCTTCACCTCGTACGGGATCTTTGCGCTGCCGCCCTTCACCTTCACGAGGAAGTAGGCGAGCACCGGGATGACCGTAAGCGCAACGATGAGCGACGCGAGGAGCGCATAGGTCACAGTCAAGGCGAACGGAAGGAAAAATTGACTGATCAGTCCACCAACCACCCCGAGTGGGAGGAAGACGGCGATCGTGGTGATGGTGGAACTGGTGATCGCCGAAGCAACCTCGCGAGTTCCGCTGAGCACCGCTTCGCCGATCGGCTCACCTTGGCTGCGGTGCCGGTAGATGTTTTCGAGCACCACAATGGAGTCGTCCACCACGCGCCCAACCGCAACGGCGAGTCCGCCGAGGGTCATGATGTTGATCGTGATCCCAGTCGTTGACATGAGGATGATCGCGGCGAGGACGCTCAGCGGGATGCTCACCGCCGCCACCACCGTGGAGCGCAGGTTGAGCAGGAAGATAAAGATCACCACAACGGCAAAGCCAGCACCAAGGCCGCCCTCCATCAGGAGTGCATCAATGGACTCCAGGATGAAGACGGACGAGTCGGTGACGATGGAGCGCTCGACGAGCTGCGAATGGTTGGCGACGAACTCGTCGATCGCGGCGATCGACTCCTCTGCGGTAGTCACCGTGTTCGCCTCGGCAGACTTGCTGACGCTGAGTGCAAGGCCAGGCGCACCATTGGTCTCAGACCAGCCGGTGGTCCGGACTTCGGCGAGCGAGACGGTAGCAACCTGACCAAGGAAGACAGGGACAGGTTGTTCCGTTGCATCCACCGAGCCGCCAACCACAAGCTGCTGCAACTGCTCAATAGAGGTGAAGCGTCCGGTTGCTGAGACTGGGACAAGCGCGCCGTCCACTGGCAGCTGGCCCGCAGGGAAGGTGAGGTTGTTCCCTTGAATGATCCCCTGCACTTGAGAGACGCTGATGCGCGCAGCGGCGAGCTTCGCCGCGTCCATCATGATGATCGCCTGCTGCTCGCTGCCACCAGAGAGGTCGGCAGAAGAGACTCCTGCAACGCCCCGGAGTGATGGCATCAGCTCGGCCTCCGCGAGCTCAGCGAGCTCG
>CALMIH010000186.1 GCA_937864085.1 uncultured Chloroflexota bacterium | reverse complement strand
GTGGCCATTTCGAGCTAGTCAGCAAGCGCGACGCGCTGCCACTCGTGACGCTGAAGCTCAAGAGCGATCAGATGTACACGTGCCACGATCTGTCCGAGCGCCTCCGCGAGCGCGGCAAGCGCGTCAGCCATGCACACCTGCGCTACCTGAATCCACTTCCAAACGATTTGGGCGACATCTTGAAGCGATTCAAGCGCGTCCTCCTGCCAGAGCTCAACCTTGGCCAGCTGCGCATGCTGCTCCGCGCCAAGTACCTGGTGGATATCGTTGGCTTCAACCTTGTGCGCGGGAAGCCGTTCCAGATCGGTGAGATTGAGGCGAAGGCCGAGTCGCTGCTTGGAGAGAGTGTGGAGGTGAGCAAGTGACGCAGAGCGAACTCCCCGTACTGACGAAGAAGGACTTTGAGTCCGATCAGGACGTGCGCTGGTGCCCAGGGTGCGGCGATTACTCGATCCTGGCGCAGACGCAGAAGACGATGCCCGACTTTGGCGTTGCCAAGGAGAAGATCGTCTTCATCTCTGGGATCGGCTGCTCCGGTCGACTGCCGTATTACATGAACACCTTCGGCTTCCACACCATTCACGGCCGCGCCGCAACCATTGCTACTGGCCTGAAAGGCGCGCGACCAGACCTGATGGTCTGGGTGATCACGGGCGACGGTGACGCGCTCTCCATTGGTGGAAACCACCTCATTCATGCGATGCGCCGCAACGTGGATATGAAGATGATCATGTTCAACAACCGCATCTACGGCCTCACCAAGGGTCAGGCGTCGCCAACCTCGCCGATCGGCAAGAAGACGAAGTCCACGCCAATGGGAACCATTGAGACGCCGATCATTCCACTCAACCTGGTTGCGGCGGCGGAGGCGAGCTTCATTGCGCGCTCCGTTGATACGCATTCGGAGCATCTGCAGGAGATGATGCATCGCGCTGGCGAGCACACTGGCGCCGCCTTCCTTGAGGTGCTGCAGAACTGCAACATCTTTAACGACGGCGCATGGCGCGACTTCACCGACAAGTCGGTCAAGGAGGATCGCATGCTGGTGCTAAAGCACGGCGAGCCGATGATCTTTGGCGCCGAGAAGAACAAGGGGATTCGCCTCAACGGGCTACAGCCTGAAGTGGTGACGATCGGCGAAAACGGCGTCACGGTTGCCGACCTCTGGGTTCACGACGAGACGGATCAAGACGCCACGCGCACGCAGATCCTGAGCCGCATGTGGTGGCCAGACTTCCCCGTCCCAGTTGGCGTCTTCCGCCGCGTGCCGCGACCAACGCACGACGAGCTACTCGTTGCGCAGATCGATGAGGCAAAGGCGGCGCGTGCCGCCAAGGGTCCCGTTGATCTGCAGCGACTCCTCTCCGGCGGGGAGACCTGGACCGTCTCTTGAGCGAACAGGCGCAGGGCGCGCCACACCTCTACATCCTCGCCGACGATCTGATCTGGGCGACGCGACTCGCCGGTCAAGGTCGCACCCTCGGTGCGCATGTGACCACGTTGAAGGGCGTTGCAGAGCTCCGTGACCTCGCTGCGCGCGGAGTAATCGGCGCACGCGACCTGATCGCGATCGACACGACCACCCGCGCCGTAGAGCCAATCGCCCTGGTGCGCGAGGCGGCCGTCGCCGGCCGTGTCTTGGCCCTGGTGCAGCACGACGATCCTGCCCTTCGCGCCGCCGCACTCGAGGCGGGGGCGCTGCGCGCTACGCCGTACCGCGCCCTCTTTGAGCGCGGACATGCGATCCTCGCAGAGTTGCTCGACCTGCCACTCCCCGCCGTGGGGAGCCTGGAGGCGCCGAGCCCAAGTGGAGGTGCAGCGTGATGAGTGAGAAAAGTGCCGAGATCAGCGCAGCCTACGCCGCCGCCCTGCCGAGCCTCGGCGCTGGCCATGCCCTAGAGGCGCGACTGATCGGCCCCGCCGCGTATGCGGCGCGACTCTCCGCCGCGCGTGACGCGGTGAACGACGCGGGACTCGATGCCGTACTGCTCGGCTTCGGCGCCGACATGCGCTACCTCACCGGCTACGTTGCGCCAGCACTGGAGCGACTCACAATGCTCGTAGTCCCCGCGCGCGGTGAGGCGACGCTGATCGTGCCGCGACTTGAAGCTGGCATGGCGGGCGACGCGCCAGCGATGCGCGGCGGCCACGTTGCCACCATCCCGTTCGGTGAGACCGACGATCCATTCGCACTCGTCGCCACGGCGGTGCGCGCCGGTGCGCGCGCGGGCAACTCCACGATCGGCGTTGCGATCTCTGACCGACTCTGGGCAACCTTCGTCTTGCGCATTGAGGCGGCGCTTGCACGCGGCGGCGCAACGGCGAAGATGCGCCTCGCCTCTGATGCCATTGGGAAGCTGCGCATGGTGAAGGCGCCAGAAGAGGCGGCCCTCCTGCGCGCCGCCGGTCGCGCCGTTGATACGGTGGTGAAGGCGATCACGAGCGGCAAGCTGGTCGGCCGAACGGAGAACGACGTGGCGCGCGAAGTGCGCGAGCGACTCGCCAGCGCTGGGCACGAGGTTGCCTCATTCGCCATTGTTGGCTCCGGCAAGAACTCCGCCTCGCCGCACCACGAAGCTTCAGCCAAGGTGATTGAGGCGGGGGACGCGATCGTGCTGGACATTGGCGGCCAGTTCGGTGGCTACGGTTCAGACACCACGCGCACGATCTGGGTGACCGGCCCGAACGGTGCCGTTCCACCAACCGACGACTTCCTCCACCGCTACGCCATCCTCAAGCAGGCGCATCAGGCGGCAACGGATCACGTGCGGCCAGGCGTCAGTTGCGAATCGGTGGACCAGGCGGCACGCGCCGTGATCGAAGCCGCAGGGCTCGGTGAGCGCTTCTTCCATCGCACCGGACACGGGATCGGCCTTGAAGAGCACGAAGACCCGTACATCGTCAAAGGCAACACCACAACGCTCGTACCAGGTCACGCCTTCAGCATTGAGCCTGGCATCTACGTTGAGGGGCTGAACGGCGCGCGCATCGAAGATATCGTCCTCTGCGGCGAGAGCGCCGTTGATCAGCTCAACCTCACCAGTCGCGAACTCTATGTGGTGGCCGGGTGAGCGACGTGCCAGTCAACAGCGCACCGCCACTGCTGAAGCAGGCCACGGCGGCACAGCTGCGCCGCATGGTGAAGTCGCGTCCGTATCTGCCGGTGCATGAGATTCGTCGCACCTATGGACTCCCTGGCGATGAAGATCTCACCGTGAAGATCTCAACGCCAGATGGTGACGCATGGATTGGCCTCCCCGATCGCGAAGCGAAGCTGATTGAGACGCTCGTCAAGCAGGGTGAGATCGGCCTGATCTTTCACGAGATGCCCCGCGCGCGCGTGGTGCTCGGCATTCACGGCGCAACGCTGCACGCGTAACGCGCAGCACAGAGCAACTAGTCGACCAGCACCCCTTCACTCGCAAGCAGCGTGCGCTTGAAATCGAGCGGCGCCCTCCCGCCGGGTCGCCATCGACTCCCCGCACCGCCACCGTATCCACCGATGCCGTTCGCCGAGAGGACGCGGTGGCAGGGGAGCAGTAGTGGAATCGGATTCTTGCCGAGCGCACCACCAACTGCACGCGCGGCGCGTGGCGAGCCGATCGCCGCAGCAAGCTTGCCATAGCTCACGCTGCTACCGTGCCGCACCTTTGCGAGCGCCGTCAAGACGCTGCGTTCAAACGGTGTGCAGTCAGATAGGTCACTCGCGGCAATAAGATCACGCGCGCGAACGTCGCCACGCAGCACGCCGCGCATCAGTCGCGCAAGGTCGCGCTCGCTGCGTATTGGCCCTGGAGCGCGCATATCGTTCAATTGAGAGAGCTCCGGAAGTGGCGCGTGGGGATCCAGTGCAATGGCGCGGATGCGGTCGTTGCGGACCAGCACGGGGAGCGGCCCCCAGGGGCTGGCCCAGCGCATCACGACCACCCGATTGAGCACGGATCTTGCCATGGAGAGAGCCTAGCGCCCCGAGAGGCTGTATACTCCCCAGGAGTATGCAGAACGTGAGCACACCAGTGGTTCCCGCGTCGGTGGAGACGGCTGAGATCGCCCTCCCCATCACTGGGATGACCTGCGCCTCGTGCGTTAATCGGATCGATCGTTTCTTGCGCAAGGCGGATGGCGTGAGCGAGGTGAGCGTCAACCTTGCCACCGAGAGCGCCACGATCCGCTACATCCCTGAGATCACCGGCGCCGCCGATCTTGCGCGCGTCATCTCGAACGCCGGCTACGAAGTGCCCGCCGCGGCACTCGACCTCGTAGGGCGGGCAAACGAAGGGGAGCGTGAGGTGGCACGTGAGGCGATGGAGGCGACGCGCGTGGTGGCGCGTGAACGCGAGAAGCGCGCGCTCTTGCGCGACGGAATTGGAGCGACGCTGTTTGGCCTTGTTGCTATGGCCATCATGCTTCAGCCCTGGTTCATGATCTCCATGGAGCGCATCAATTGGATCCTGATCGCTCCAACCACGATCGTGCAGTTTGGTGTGGGCTGGAGATTCCACTCGCGCGCGCTCCGCGCACTTCGACACGGCAGCCTCACGATGGAGACACTCGTCAGTCTCGGTACCACATCTGCATGGGCGTGGTCGGTGGTGATCACCCTCTTCCACGA
The DNA here is from genome assembly GCA_937864085.1 of uncultured Chloroflexota bacterium. Lineage (GTDB taxonomy): Bacteria > Chloroflexota > Limnocylindria > Limnocylindrales > Limnocylindraceae > Limnocylindrus. The sequence continues at coordinate 3,009 of CALMIH010000186.1, read as the reverse complement.
CCAGCTGATGCGCATCGGGATTCCTGCTCATGCAACGTGGGACGCTGCGGCACTCATCCTTGGATTCGTCGCGCTCGGGCGATGGCTCGAGGCGCGTGCCAAAGACGCGTCAACGAGTGCGGTGCGCAGTCTGCTCGCGCTTCGGCCAGAAAGTGCGGAGCTGCTTACTAGCGCAGATGCAACCGAGGGCCGAACAGTTCCGCGCACCAGCGTCATCGCAGGAGACCTGCTGCTCGTTCGCCCTGGCGCGCGCATCCCCGTTGACGGCGTGATCGTCTCAGGACGAGCCTCCGTTGACGAATCACTTCTCACTGGCGAGTCGTCTCCAGTGGAGCGCGGAGAGGGAAGCCGCGTCGTTGCGGGTGCTCTCATCACGGACGCCACGCTGGTGATTCGCACCACCGCAGTCGGCGAAGGAACGACACTCGCGCGTATTGTCGCCGCTGTGGAGCGCGCACAGGCGTCAAAGCCTGCAATCGCCCGTCTTGCTGACCGCATCTCCGAGATCTTCGTCCCTACGATCATCCTGATTGCCGTCCTGACGTTCGTTGGTTGGTATCTTGTTGGCGCAGAGCCGAAACTTGTCCGCGCCGTTGCCACTGCCATCGCCGTGCTTGTTGTGGCCTGCCCCTGCGCGATGGGCCTCGCAACGCCGACCGCCGTGATCGTTGGCATGGGTCGTGGCGCGGAGGCGGGGATCCTTGTCCGCGACGCAGCACTGTTGGAGAGCGCCGGGAAGATGAAGGCGGTCGTCTGGGACAAGACTGGCACGCTGACCACAGGGGAGCTTGCGCTCGCAAGCATTCGCCCACTGGAGAGCGGTGAGTATTCCGAGCAAGAGGATCGCATGCTCCAGATCGTCGCCTCCGCCGAGGCACGTTCCGAGCACCCGCTTGCTCGTGGTGTGGTCGCCGCGGCGCGTGCGCGCAACTTGACTCTCGCCGTAGCCGACGAGATTGCAATTGAGCCTGGACGTGGCCTTCGCGCGACCGTCGGTGGCCGACGCGTCGTGGTGGGGAATCGAAACCTGGCCGAGAGCGTAGACCGCAGCGCGGCGGGACAACTTGAAGTGATCGCGGCCGCCGAAGCGCAGGCTGGTCGCACGCCGCTCTATGTGCTGGTAGATGAGCGAGCCGTGGGGGTGATCAGTCTCGCCGACAGCATCCGTCCTGAAGCGGCGGAGGCGATCCGTGCACTCGCACGTCGCGGGGTGAGCTCGTGGATCGTCTCTGGCGATCGGCAGGAAGTTGTGGATGCGGTTGCGGCGCAGCTTGGCATTGCGCCAGAGCGTGCGATCGGCGGCACGCTACCGAGTGGAAAGGCGGAGGCGTTGACGAAGATCCGCGAGCGCGAAGGAAGCGTTGGCGCCGTGGGTGACGGCATCAATGACGCCCCGATGCTCGCCGCAGCCGATGTGGGGATTGCCATGGGCGGCGGCACCGACGTCGCGAGCGACGCCGCTTCAGCCACCCTCTCCAGCGGCAGCCCAAGCGCCGTCCCTGCCCTCGTTGATCTCGCCCGCGCAACAACTCGGACGATCCGCCAGAACCTCGCCTGGGCCTTCGGCTACAACCTGCTCCTCGTCCCACTCGCCGCAGGCCTCGCCCTTCCCGCCTTCGGCATCGGCCTCGACCCCGCCCTCGCCGCTGCCGCCATGGGCCTGTCGAGCGTGAGTGTGGTGGCGAACTCGCTGCGCCTGCGGAGGCTGAAGCTCACCCCTTAGAGCACTGATCCCTGCATTACGACGAGTAGTTACCTGAATCTGGTGTGCCCTACACTGGCACTGTGATTCGTCGAGTTGTGATCCATATTGGCCCTCCGAAGACTGGAACAACGACGCTGCAAAGCTCCCTCTACCGCAACCGCGACACCCTGAGAGCGATGGGCATTCGATATGTCGGCAGCGGGACACAGTCATCAGCTGCGGCGATGGCGGTCACGAGGCGAAGAAATCGGATCAATGGCCATCTGGTGGACATGTCGGCATGGAGACGGCTGGTTGACGAAGTTAGGAGATCTACGGAGCCTACCATTGTCATCTCGAGTGAGTGGTTTGCAGCTGCGTCGCCAGAACAGATTAAGAGGATCTCCCAGTTATCACCTGGCGCTGATTATCTAATTGTGGTTACAGTGCGACCGCTTGATCAGATACTTCCGTCTCGTTGGAGGCAGAATGTAATTGAAGGCGCGACGTATTCTTACGCTGAATGGCTTGAACTCATATTTTCAAAGAGTGATAATCCTTACGGAGATAGATTCTGGCATCAACATCGACACGATGAACTGGTTCGTCGTTGGGCTGAAGTGTTCGGGCCTGAAGCCATTGCTGTGATCTGCGCAGAGGTTGTGGATTCTGGTCGTCTGCTGCGTCACTTTGAGACGTTGATCGGTGCAAACGAGGGTGTGCTCGGATCTCAACTTAGTGTGCGGAACAGGTCACTTGACGCAGTCACCGTAGAAGCCGTTCGGCGGTATAACCTGCTGGCCAAGGAGGCTGGAGTTTCACCAGAGCTTGGATATCTTGCGGTGACCCGAGGAGCAGTACCGCAAATTGAGCATCGCGCTCGGAGTGATGGGCTGGGCGGGGGTCGCGTTCCCGTGCAATTTGCTGACCGCTGCCTGTCTGAGTCGAGGAGCATCGTGCAGGGACTTCGTGCCTCCCGGGCAACAATTCTTGGCAATCTTGATGGGCTTGTCGCCGACGTCTCTAGGCTGAATCTATCCGAGCAAACGATCGGTGAGGAGGAGGAGCGCCGTTCGACTATCCTTACGCAAGCACTCTATGGTCAACTGCGCGCGCTGGGGCTCGTCCGGTCAAATGCGGAAGACGATGGAAACTTCTTTCCCGGTGTGATGGATGGATTTGGGTCTCGTGAGAAGAGCACCGCGCAATCCCAAGCGAAGCAAGTTGCAGCGGCAATTCGTGCCGCACACCTTGGGATAAGCACGCTCGTGTACTTGGTTGTCAACCTTCTGAATTTAGCTATACATGAACTCTTGCGGAGGACA
>CALMIH010000185.1 GCA_937864085.1 uncultured Chloroflexota bacterium | reverse complement strand
GCGTTTTTATGATGAGTTTCACCTGAAGTACGATAAGATTCACGGCTCACACATCCACGACGCATTCAGCGTTGCCATCGCCCTCGATGAGAGCCTCGTCCGCACTGTTGATGCTGCAGTTGTCGTGGAGGTACGAGACGGTGCAACGCGCGGTGACCTTCTCGTTGATTTGCGTGGCAGGACAGGTGCAACGCCGAACGCGCGCGTTGCGCTCTCTGGGTCAGGAGAAAAATTCCTTCACCGCTTTGCGGAGCGTGTTGGCCGCCTTGCGGCAGATGGGCGCACCGCCTGACCTACGGGCGAGTAGCCTGAGGTCGTGACGTTCGACGCGCGCCGATCAGGATCGGGAGCAACATCAAGAGTGCGAGTGGGATCAGGATGATTCGGGCGTCAGATGCGCCAGCTGCATCAATCGCTATGCCACCGACCGCCGATCCAGCTGAGATGCCGAAGACCACGCCGCCACCAATCAAGGCGAAGCTGCTACTCCGCGGTGAGCCGCCAGCGCGCTCAGTGATCACCGCGTTCGATTGGATGAACATTGGCGCAATGCCGAATCCTGCAACCGTGATTGCGATCAGGTACGGAACGTATCCACTTACGAGTGCTGTCGGAATTGTTGCCGCTGCAAAGCAGATAGCCGCCACGGCGAATCGACGCTCAGCCGGCCAGCGCCAATCGCTCTTTGCGCCGATCGTGAGTGCACCGATGAGGCTGGCTCCAGAGTTCAAGGCGAGCGCGAGAGCAATGCCGCTATCCGCACCTAGCGCGTTGCAGTAGCCAAGCAAGAGCACTTGGCTGGCGCCAAGGATCGCGCCGATTGCCGAAGCGCTCACGATCAGCAACGCGTTCTCTCGAATCGCTGCCGTACTGCCGCCATCTGCGGGGTGCAGTTTCGGCTCCCACCCTCTTCGGGCTGAAACCGTCGCCGCACCAATCATGAAGAGCGCGGTCGCAAGGATGACCGGGCTCCACGGCAGACCCTGCACGATGAGCAGCGAAGCAACAGGAGGGCCAATCAGGAAGTTCACCTCGTCGTTCACCGACTCAAGCGCCATGGCGCGGTTGCGCCTCACAGGGTCGGACACAACGGCCGCCCAACGGGTGCGAACGATCCCGCCAATACCCGGCGTGACGGCGCCCGAGAAGGCGGCGGCACCAATCAGCAGCGCCGCGTCGCGTGCGAAGAGCGCCACCGCCGCGATCGTCATGGCGGCGATCGCCATCAACACCGAAGAGATCCTTAGCGCCCAGCGATGCCCTCGCTCATCCGCTGCGCGCCCAAGGAGTGTTGCCCCTACTGCATTGCAGACAGTGTATGCGCCGGCGGCCGCCCCACCAACGGCGTACGAGCCGAGCGGGCCACTCCCAATTGCGATCAGCGCGATCGGCACCATTGAGATTGGAGCGCGAGCGATCAGGCCGCCGAGCGTTGTCCCTACAGCCCCTTCGTGGCTAAGGATGTCGGCATATGGAAGCCGCCTTACATCTGCCACTCGCCTAGTACATTGTTGTTCTAGTTAGGTGATGCGGGAAGTGTGTCGCGTGATAACTCTTCCAGAGCCGGTAGTCCACTTGTGGGATTAGCAACTGCTTGTCGGCTGGTCGTCGTGCGTTAACTTCGTCAGTGAGAAGTGCGGTTGCGTACACCGTGTGGGCGCGAATTTCAATCTCTTCTTCGGAGTCTCGATTGATCATCTCACCAGCCATGATGCGTCGCTCTAGTGATGCCTCATATTCGAAGATTCCCATGACGCGCAGCGCAACAGGAACGATGTAGTCGGCGAATGCGGTACACATCTCTGGGTCACTGAGCACATCACGGCCAAGCGGTGCAAGGCCGCGATGTAGCGACCAGAGCCCGAGCTGTGAAAGTTTCTGGATCTGGACCTTCTTCCCTTTCCACTCACTGATGTCGTTGAAGCGAGGGAACTCTGTCACCAGGCGTTCAAGCAGTCCTTCGCCGTTAGCGTAGAGTGCCGGCGCGCAGGAG
>CALMIH010000184.1 GCA_937864085.1 uncultured Chloroflexota bacterium | reverse complement strand
GCCGGTGCTCGTTGAGGGCTCCGCCATCCGCATCCATCCACTCGTCTGCACGGCGTTCAACGCCGACTTCGACGGCGACCAGATGGCCGTACACGTGCCACTCTCAGAGGCGGCACAGCAGGAGGCGCGCGAACTGATGCTCTCCTCCAACAACCTCCTTTCGCCGGCGGACGGCACGCCGATCGTCACCCCAACACAGGACATGGTGCTCGGCTGCTTCTACCTGACGCAGGAGCGCGCCATTGAGGCGGGCGAGAAGCGACGCCGCTTCTCTGACGAGACCGAGGCCCTGCTCGCCTACGAACTCGGCCAGGTGAAGATGCACGCCCCAATCGATGTCGTTGCCCGCGTCTGGGACGAGGCGGCGGACGCCATCGTTGAGCAGCGCGTTGAGACCACGATCGGTCGCGTCAAGTTCAACCAGATCCTTCCAGACCGCCTCCGCTTTGTGAACCGAGAGATGGCACGCGCCGACCTGCGCAAGCTGATCAGCCGGTCCTTCGAGCTGCTCGGCAAGGTCGAGACGGCAATCCTCGCCGACGGCATCAAGCGCGTCGGCTTCGAGGCGGCAACTCGCGGTGGCATGACGATCTCCGTCTTCGACATTGCGATGGCGCAGGGGAAGAAGGCGATCATCGCCGAGGCTGACAAGGATGTCGCCAAGGTTGACGGCCAGTACACCCAGGGCCTCATCACTGAGGACGAGCGCTACAAGAACGTGATTCGACTCTGGCAGAAGGCGACCGGCGAGATCGGCAACGCCATGATGACGGAGCTCAACACGAAGAAGGGCGACAAGGATCCGCAGTTCCACCCGCTCTTGATGATGACGAATTCTGGCGCACGCGGAAACAAGGGAAACATCGGCCAGCTCGGCGCCATGCGCGGACTGATGGCCGATCCGTCTGGCCGCATCATTGACGTCCCAGTGAAGTCAAACTTCCGCGAAGGGATGACGGTGCTCGAGTACTTCATCTCCACGCACGGTGCGCGCAAGGGCTTGGCCGACACGGCGCTCCGCACCGCAGACTCCGGTTACCTGACGCGACGCCTCGTTGACGTTGCGCAGGATGTGATCGTGCGCATCGCCGATTGTGGAACCGTTGATGCGACCGAGATCACGCTCATCGACACCGCTGAGGTGATCGGCACCGAGTGGCCAATCACTGAAGATCATCAGGATATGCCAGAGCTACGCGCCGCCTTTGCGCGTCGCATGGTTGGCCGACTCACCGCTGCCGATACGAAGATTGGTGGCGAGAAGATTGCGCGCGGCACCGAGTTGACCGATCTGCTTGCTGCGGCTGTTGCTGCATCTGGCGCGCAGTCAATCGCCGTTCGCTCACCACTCAGCTGCATCGCACCTGCTGGTGTCTGCCAGGTCTGCTACGGGCGCAACCTCGCCACGGGCGAGCTGATCGCGCTCGGCGAATCTGTCGGCATCATGGCGGCGCAGTCCATTGGTGAGCCAGGAACACAGCTCACGATGCGAACCTTCCACACCGGCGGCGTCGCTGGCGTTGACATCACCGCAGGTCTGCCGCGCGTTGAAGAGCTCTTCGAGGCACGCAAGCCGAAGGGGAAGGCCGAGATCAGCCGCATCGACGGCGTGGTTGAGGTTATCCGCAGCGAAGCGGGGACCGTTGTTGAGGTCACGCATCGTGAAGTGTACGAAGTTGAACTTGATCTCCCAATCGACGCATCAGTCACCGCGCGCGAAGGGGACCTGCTTGAGGCGGGTCAGCTGATCGGCACCTCTGCAACGCAGGGCGACCTCACCGCGAGCGTGAAGGGGCTCCTCGTTAAGTCGAAGGATGGTCTTGTCATCCGCGCCGAGGATGTGGTCCCAGCCTCCAAGTACCCAATTCCGCACAACGCCAAGCTGCTCGTGAAAAGCGGCGACAAGGTGCGTGCTGGTGACCCGCTCACGGATGGTCCGCTTGACCCACAGGAGTTGCTGGAGGTCCGCGGCCGCGCCGAGGTCCAGAACTACCTGGTCAAGGAGGTTCAGAAGGTCTACCGAAGCCAGGGTGTAACAATCTCAGATAAGCACATTGAGATCATCGTCCGCCAGCTCCTCCGAAAGGTGCGGGTGGATAACCCTGGCGACACCCGCCTCCTCCCAACAGAGCTTGCCGACCGCCTCGCCTTTGAGCGTGAGAACGCCCGTGTCTTGGCCGAGGGTGGCGAACCGGCCACCGCCCAGTCACAGTTGCTGGGTGTAACAAAGGCCTCGCTGAACACGGAGAGCTTCCTCGCCGCCGCCTCCTTCCAGGAGACGACCCGCGTGCTCACCGAGGCGGCGATCACGGGGGCCCGCGACCGCCTGGTCGGCCTCAAGGAGAACGTCATCATCGGCAAGCTCATCCCAGCCGGTACGGGTGCTCCAGATGCCGTTGCCAAGCGCAAGGCGGAGGAGAAGCTCCGCGCCGCCGCCGCCCTCGCAGGCGGGGAGCTCCCAGCCGACTTCGGCCAGGACGACTTCAACGTCTTCCTCCAGACCGAGGATGCGGCGGGTCCTCAGGACGACGTCTCCCAGCTGGTCGCCCTCCTCACCGAGGAGAAGCCAGCCCCCGAGGGGGAGGAGATCAATCCATTCGCCGCCGACGCCGCAGCCGCCAAAGAGGCGGATGGGGGGTCGAAGGAGTAACGAGCCGATCGGCCGCTGAGCACGGTGCTTTGACACCCTGAGCACGAGGCTGCTACGCTCCACCGTCCGTGCCACTGTGGCTCTGCCACCAGCGGCGATCAGCAGGGAAGTAAGAAGAGAGAAGGAGCGCGCGCGAATCGTGCCTACGATCAATCAGCTCGTACGAAAGGGACGCAAGACCAAGGTCAGCAAGGTCAAGGCATCCGCGTTCCGAAAGAATTGGAACGGCATTAAGCAGCGGCAGGAGCCAGCTGAGGGCGCCCCAATGAAGCGTGGCGTCTGCCTGATCGTGCGCACCATGACACCGAAGAAGCCAAACTCCGCACTTAGGAAGATCGCGCGTGTGAAGCTCACCAACCAGATGGAAGTCACCGCCTACATCCCAGGCATCGGTCACAACCTGCAAGAGCACAGCGTCGTGCTGGTGCGCGGTGGCCGAGTGAAGGACCTTCCGTCAGTGAAGTATCACATCGTGCGCGGCGCCCTTGACGCATCTGGCGTGAAGGATCGCATGCAGAGTCGCTCCAAGTACGGCGCGAAGTCCGCCGTTGAAGTGAAGAAGAAGTAAGCGATGCCGCGTCGTACAACGGTCCCACGAAAGCTCAAGTACGAAGTTGTACCTGAGAACAAGACGATCGACCGATTCGTCGTCAAGGTGATGCTCAGCGGCAAGCGCGGGCTTGCCGAGCGCATCCTTCGCGAGACGCTCGTCCGACTCGAGGCGCAGGCTAGCCGTCCGGGCCTTGAAGTGCTTGACCTCGCACTGCGCAATGCAACACCACTCATTGAAGTGAAGCCGCGCCGCGTCGGTGGCGCCACATACCAGGTCCCAGTTGAGATTCGCGGCGAGCGCCGCTTGAGCCTCGGCGTACGCTGGTTGGTACAGGCTGCACGCAAGCGCAACGGCAAGAGCATGTCCGACAAGCTCGCTGCTGAGTTCCTCGATGCATCGAACAACCTCGGCGCCGCAGTGAAGCGACGCGAAGAGACCCACAAGATGGCGGAGGCGAACAAGGCCTTCAGCCACTTCCGGTTCTAGGAGCAAGAGATGGCACGAGCAACGTCGCTCCTTCGAACGCGAAACATCGGCATCATTGCGCACATTGACGCCGGTAAGACCACGGTCACCGAGCGCATCCTCTTCTACACCAAGAAGATCCACAAGATCGGCGAGGTCCACGAGGGCGCCGCAACGATGGACTGGATGGAGCAGGAGCAGGAGCGCGGCATCACCATCACCGCTGCGGCCACAACCTGCGCCTGGAAGGACCACACGATCAACATCATCGATACGCCCGGGCACGTGGACTTCACCGTTGAGGTGGAGCGTTCCCTGCGCGTCCTGGACGGCGCCGTGGTCATCTTCGACGGCGTTGCCGGCGTAGAGCCACAGTCTGAGACCGTCTGGCGCCAGGCCGACCGCCACGCCGTCCCACGCTTCTGCTTCATTAATAAGTTGGACCGCACCGGTGCCGACTTCTGGCGCTGCTTCGACATGATCAAGGATCGCCTCGGCGCAAATGCCGTGCCGCTCCAGCTCCCGATCGGCCTTGAGGACAAGTTCGAAGGGGTGATCGACCTCGTCGCCATGGAAGAGATCGTCTACCTGGATGACAAGGGCGAGAACAGCGAACGCCGACCGATTCGCGCCGAGTTGAAGGCAGAGGCCGACAAGTGGCACGCCTTCCTCCTTGAGCAGGCGGCTGGCCAGATTGACACGCTGACCGAGATCTACCTTGAGACGGGGACGCTCTCACAGGAGCAGGTGCGCGAAGGGGTTCGCGCCGGCACCTTGAGCTACAAGTTCGTCCCAGTCCTCACCGGTTCAGCGCTGAAGAACAAGGGCGTTCAGCCGATGCTTGACGCAGTTGTTGAGTATCTTCCAAGCCCACTCGACGTCCCTGGCGTCAAGGGGACGAACCCACGCGACATCACCGACGAGCTCTCGCGCCCAGTTGAGGATGAGGCGCCGTTCGCGGCACTCGCCTTCAAGATCGCGGCGGACCCATTCGTTGGAAAGCTCGGCTTCTTCCGCGTCTACTCTGGCGTCTTGAAGGCTGGCTCCTACGTCCTCAACCCTGCGAAGGGGAAGAAGGAGCGCATCGGCCGCCTGATCCGACTCCACGCGAACCATCGTGAAGAGATCGACGAAGTGCGCACCGGCGACATCGCCGCTGCGATCGGCTTGAAGGACACCTTCACCGGTGACACGCTCTGCGATCCTGAGCACCCAATCGTCCTCGAGTCGATGACCT
>CALMIH010000183.1 GCA_937864085.1 uncultured Chloroflexota bacterium | reverse complement strand
CGACCGAGGGCGGCGATCCGCTCGGTCGCGTCGACGACTAGGAGCGCGCTGGCGCGATCTCCTCGCCGTACTCTGCTTCACCAAGATCTGTTGGCTCTGCACCATCAGCTACCGGATCCGCGCTCTGAGGCTTCGGGCCGAGGAACTCGAGTCGATTCACGATCACCTCGGTCATCCAACGCCGCGAGCCTTCGCTCTCCCACTCGTGCGTCTTCAGGCGACCGTCTATGGAGACGAGCGACCCCGCCTGCAGATGTGTCGCCGCGATCTCGGCGAGCTTCTCCCAGAAGACGATGCGGTGAAACTCGGTTCGCTCCTCGCCGCCACGGAAGTCATGGCTTGCGAGGCTCCCCACCGCCACCTTCGTCCCAGACGGGAGGGACTTGATCTCGACCGGCTTGGTCATCCGACCTACCAGCATCACCTTGTTCATATGAGCTCCTTTCCGGGCGCCGCCCCCAGGGTCTCTCCCTAGGCTGTAGCCGCACCGCGTTATGCGAGGGTGCCCCTCGCCGCGTACGGCGGGCGTATCGTGTGCGACACTCCAACGCGATGCGGTACTACTTGACGACAGCCATTGCCTACGCCAACAACAAGCCTGGCCTGCACACGCTCTATGAGGTGATCGGGGCCGATGTGATCGCGCGTTGGCGCCGCATGGGGGGCGACGAGGTGCGCTTCCTGACGGGGACCGATGAGTACTCGGTCAATATCGCCGCACGAGCGCTGGAGGAGGGGGTGAGTCCAAAGGCGTTCGTTGATCGCAACGTCGAGCTTTTCAAAGAGAGTGAGGCACTTCTCCTGATCACGCCGGATCGATTCATCCGCACCACGGATGCCGATCACACGCTCGCCGCCCAGGAGATGGTGCGTCGCTCATTCGCCGCTGGCGACATCTATCTCGGCACGTATGAGGGCTGGTACTGCCCCAATGAAGGATTCCGCGCTGAAGGCGATGTAGTGAAAGAGGGGAGCGAGAGTGTCTGCCCGAATCATCCTGGCGTTCCACTGCAGTGGCTCAAGGAGCGCAACTGGTTCTTCCGACTGAGCGCCTACCAGGAGCGACTTGAGGCCTGGCTGACGCAAGATCCGTCGCCTGTGCAGCCTGAGTACCGCCGCAACGAGATGCTCGGCTTCATCCGGCAAGGACTAGAAGACTTCTCGATTAGCCGTGAGGGTGCAACCTGGGGGATCCCGTTCCCGATCCGCGAGGATGGGAGCAGCGCGCTCAACGCAGACGGCAGCGGCGATCCGACCGCTGGAACGATCTATGTCTGGTACGACGCGCTCATCAACTATCTCACTGGCGCCGGCTTCCCAGCGGACCTCAAGGGTGAGCCGTGGTGGCCAGCTGATCTGCACATTATCGGCAAGGACATCAATCGATTCCACTCCGTCTTCTGGCCGGCGATGCTCTGGAGTGCGAGCCTTGAGGCGCCGAAGCGCATCTGGGTGCACGGCTGGCTCCTCTCTAGCGGTGAGCGGATGAGCAAGAGCCGCGGCAACTTCCTTGATCCGAATAGCGCCGTTGCAGCGCTCGGCGCCGATGGTGCGCGCTTTGTTGCGCTGCGCGAGGTTCCGTTTGACGGTGATGGTGAGGTGAGCTGGGACTCGATCATTCGTCGCTATAACTCCGAGCTCGCGAATGACTTTGGCAACCTCGTGAACCGTGCAACGACAATGGCGAGTCGCGCGTTCGGTACGGAGGCGCCAGCACCGCGTGCGGTGGCAGCGGCGCCACTCGCGACTGCGTGGGAGGCGGCGCGCAGAAAGAGTGAGGCGGCGATGGAGGGGCTCGCGCTGCATCATTGGATCGGCGCCCTCTGGGAGTTCGTGGGTGCAGCGAATCGGTTCGTTGATACGGAGAAGCCATGGGAGTTGGCGAAGGCGGCGAAGGGTGGAGATACTGCGGCGCGCGAGCAACTTGCTGGCGTCCTTGGCGACCTTCTGGAGGCTTGTCGACTCGTTGCGCTCTATGCGGCGCCCGTAATTCCTGAGACGGCGGAGAAGATCTGGACGCTTCTCGGTCACCCGTGGCCGTATGACGCCGCTGGTCACGGGAGTCAGACGCGCGCGGCACTCGGAGGCTGGGGGAGCGTTGCCGCAACAGGGGCACTCGGCGAGCCGGTTCCACTCTTCCCGCGACTTGAAACAGATGAGCAACCAACCTCCGCTGACTGACGCGCACGGCCATCTACAGGCCGATCGCTTTGATGCCGATCGCGGCGAGGTGATCGAGCGCCTGCGTGCTGCTGGTATGACGCGCCTCCTCATCCCGTCATGGAGCGTTGCGAGTTCGCAGGGTGCGGTGGAGATCGCGCGTGAGCACGACTGGATGGATGCGGCGATCGGGATCCATCCGCATCACGCCACAGACGAAGCGAGTCAGCGGGCCGCCCTCTTGGCGCGCGCCGCTGAGCCAGAGATCGTGGCGATCGGAGAGACGGGGATCGATACAAAGCGTAACTACGCGCCGCTCACAGATCAGATCGCAAACCTTGAGGCGCACATTGAGGTTGCCGTGCAGCTCGGGAAGCCGCTGATCCTGCACTGCCGCTCAGCGGGGGACGGTGATGATGCCCAGCGCCAGCTGATCAAGACGCTGAAGGAGTCGCCGATCGGCGCTCCCGGTGGTACCGCCGCGTTTGGCGGGAGGGCGCCATTTATCTTGCACAGCGCGTCGGGGAGTCAGGGCTACATTGAGGATGGGCTCGCACTCGGCGGTCTCATCTCCATCTCTGGACTCGTCTTCCGCCCAGAGGAGCGCGCCACGGCGGAGTGGATTCGGCTGATCCCGGCCGACCGGCTGCTGACGGAGACGGATGCGCCGTGGCTGACGATGCCTGGCGCCCCCGATCCAAGTCGCAATGAGCCGGCGAATGTCGCCTTCACGTTGGCCTGGATCGCTGAGCGTCGTGGTGAGGCGGTGGACGATCTCGCGGCGGCGATCAGCGCCACCTATGACCGTGCCTTCCCTCGTCGCCGGCCACGCTCAAATTGAGCGTGGTGTTGGCACTCGGCGGGGGAGAGTGCTAACATCGCCGCAAGCGCACGAGCAGTGCGCGCTGTGAGCATTGCAGCGGGCGAGCGCCCAGCTGCTTAGCAGGAGGTCAAACACCATGGCGAAGAAGGCATCACTCCGACCCCTCGGCGACCGTGTGGTCGTCAAGCCGGTCCCGCGCGACGAGAAGACGGCGAGCGGCATCATCCTTCCTGACACGGCGCAGGAGAAGCCACAGGAGGGCGAAGTCGTCTCCGTTGGTCCAGGCCGCATCCTTGATGACGGGAAGCGTGAGCCGATCGACGTGAAGGTGGGGGATCGCGTCCTCCATGCGAAGTACGCCGGCACCGAGTTCAAGCTCGATGGCGCCGAGTACCTGATCGTCGGCGCGAAGGACATCCTCGCGATCGTCGAATAACTGAGTTATTCAGCAGTAGTAAGTAGAGCAAGAAAGTAGAGGGGCAGAATGGCAAAGCAGGTTGTATTTGACGAGGCGGCACGTCGCGCGCTCAAGCGCGGGATCGACAAGCTCGCCGACACGGTAAAGGTCACGATCGGCCCAAAGGGTCGGAACGTGGTGCTGGACAAGAAGTTCGGCGCACCAACGATCACCAATGACGGTGTGACCATTGCACGCGACATTGAGCTCGAAGATCACTTTGAGAACATGGGCGCGCAGTTGCTCAAGGAAGTTGCCACCAAGACGGACGATGTTGCCGGTGACGGCACCACCACCGCGGTGGTGCTCGGCCAGGCGCTCGTCACTGAGGGCCTTCGCAACGTTGCCGCGGGTGCAAACCCAATGGTGATCAAGCGCGGACTCGACAAGGCGGTCGCCGCCGTTGTTGCAGAGATCAAGGCGCACTCCCGCAAGGTGGAGACACGCGAGCAGATCGCCGCGGTTGCCTCCATCTCCGCCGCAGACCCAAGCGTTGGCGAGTTGATCGCCGAAGTGATGGGGAAGGTCGGCAAGGATGGCGTGATCACCGTTGAGGAGGGCCAGTCGCTCGGCCTCGACAAGGAGTACACGGAAGGGATGCAGTTCGATCGCGGCTACATCTCTGCCTACTTCGTCACCAACGCAGATCGGATGGAGGCACAGCTGGATAATCCGGCGATCCTCATCACCGACAAGAAGATCTCTGCAGTGCAGGATGCACTTCCTGCACTCGAGAAGGCGGTTGGCACCGGTCGACCACTCCTGATCGTTGCTGAAGATGTTGACGGGGAGGCGCTCGCCACACTCGTGGTGAACAAGATCCGCGGCACCGTACAGGTGCTTGCGGTGAAGGCGCCAGGCTTCGGTGACCGACGCAAGGAGATGCTCCGCGACATCGCGGTGCTCACCGGCGGCACGGTGATCTCGGAAGAGGTCGGCCGAAAGCTGGACAGTGTGACCGCCGAGGATCTCGGCTCAGCACGTCGCGTTGTCTCATCAAAGGACAACACCACCATCGTGGATGGCTCTGGCAAGCCGGCCGAGATCAAGGCGCGCATGGCGCAGATCAAGGCACAGATTGAAGAGACCACGTCGGACTACGACAAGGAGAAGCTCCAGGAGCGTCTCGCCAAGCTCTCCGGCGGCGTCGCCGTGATCAAGGTGGGTGCTGCTACTGAGGTTGAGCTCAAGGAGAAGAAGCACCGCATCGAAGATGCGCTCTCAACGACCCGCGCGGCCGTTGAAGAGGGGATCGTCGCTGGTGGTGGCACCACGCTCCTGCAGGCACGCTCCTCACTGGACAAGTTGAAGCTTGAGGGTGACGAGCAGGTTGGCGTGGACATTGTCCGACGCGCACTTGAGGCGCCAGCCCGACAGATCGCTGAGAACGCGGGCGCCCGAGGCGACGTGGTGATCGAGGCGATCCTGAAGGCGAAGCGTGGCACCGGCTTCGATGCCGCCACTGACACGATGGTCGACATGTTCGAGAAGGGGATCGTGGACGCCGCAAAGGTGACCCGTTCCGCCCTCCAGAACGCAGCCTCCGTTGCCGCGATGGTGCTCACCACCGAGGCGGTAGTGAGCGACATCCCAGAGAAGAAGGAGGCAGCGGCCCCTGGTGGTCACAGCCACGGCGGGGAGATGGACTTCTAGTCGCTGATCGTTTCGTAGATCTGCGAGGGCTCTCAGCACGGCTGGGGGCCCTCGCGCTATCTCTGCCCGCATCTGGCTTGAGGGGCGTTGGGGGTGCGCCGAGACTGGCGCGTGAGGCGTGGGCGGTAGAATCAGCGGGTGAGCCTCCCCTCAGATCCAACCGCTGACGCCCCGCTGCAGACCACCCCCACACGCCATCGGGTCGCCGAGGGCGAGGCGGCAGTAGCGGTTGAGACGCGCATCCTTGGCCCACTCAACGAGGTACAGCGCCGTGCCGTCACCACTACGAAGGGGCCGCTCCTCGTTCTGGCAGGCGCCGGCTCAGGGAAGACGCGCGTCATCACGCACCGGATCGCGTGGCTGATTGATCACGAAGGGGTGGCGCCGTGGCGCATCTTGGCGGTGACCTTCACGAACAAGGCGGCGGCGGAGATGCGCGATCGCTTGGAGGGGATGATCGGCCAGCGTGCGCGTGACGTCGCCATGGGGACATTCCACAGCCTCTGCGTTCGGATGTTGCGACGCGATGGTGAGGCGATCGGGCTGCCGAAAGAGTTTGCAATCTACGACGCTGATGATCAGGCGCGTGTGATCAAGGGCTTCCTGAAAGAGGATGACCTCCCCGCTACTGGTTCAACAAAGCCGAGTCTGATCCTTGGCGCGATCAGTCGCGCCAAGAACGACGGCCTCACCCCTGACCAGATGGAGGACCAGGCGGTGACGCACCATGAGCGGCTAATTGCCGGCTTTGCGCGTCGCTACGCGAAGGAGCTGAAGCGTCTCGATGCGCTCGACTTTGATGATCTCCTTATTGAAGGACTCCGCCTGCTTCAGGAGGCACCGGCGGTCGCCGAGCGGTATCGCACCAAGTGGGAGTACCTGCACGTGGATGAGTATCAGGATACGAACCGTATCCAGTACGCCTGGATTCGAGAACTCGCCGCGGGGCACGGCAATCTCTGCGTGGTTGGTGATGACGATCAGTCCATCTACTCTTGGCGCGGTGCAGACATTCGCAACATCCTAGATTTTGAGCGTGACTGGCCGAAGGCGGAGGTGATTGCGCTCGAGCAGAACTACCGCTCCACGCAGTCGATCTTGGATGCGGCACACGGGGTCGTCTCCAACAATCTCGGTCGCAAGGCGAAGAAGCTCTGGACTGATCAGTCCGGTGGGCTCCCGATTCCCGTGTACGGCGGCTTTGACCAAGAGGATGAGGCGGCATGGATTGTGCGCCGCATTGAGGAGCATGCGGCACCGCGGAAGCCGAAACGCGGGGAGACGGCGGAGGTACCAGAGGCGCTCGGCGGGATTGCGATCCTCTACAGAACTAATGCGCAGTCGCGCGCCATTGAAGAGGCACTCCTGCGCGCATCGATTCCGTACC
>CALMIH010000182.1 GCA_937864085.1 uncultured Chloroflexota bacterium | reverse complement strand
AGGGAGAAGGCTGCGATCGATCAGCAGCACAGCAACGAGGCCAGCGAAGAAGGAGCCGAGGAGGTTGATGGAGAGTGTGGCGAGTGGTGCCGCAAGACCGAAGCGTGTCGCGAGCGTGTCGATACCACCGCGCAGCAGCGCGCCAGCACCGCCACCGAACGCCACGAGGAGTAGATCGCTCACGCTGTTCATGCCGCCACCTCACTCATGCCATCACCTCATCAAGAAAGCTCCGACTCTTCGGCTCATGTCCGTAGAGCAGCAGGATAGAGCCACGGAGGGCGCGATCCGCCTCCGCGAGTGGCCCTGCGGGGAGGCGAAGTTGCGTGAGCTGTTCTGGAGGGAAGCGTCGCAGCGCGCGCAGGAGGCGCAGTGCATCACTACTAAGCGACAGCCCCTCACCATGTGACGCACAACGGATACCGCCCGCCGCTTCGTCCCAGCGCAGCTCCTCCCCCTCAACTGGCACGCGCCCGCAATCAAGGCACTGATCGAGCTCCGGTCCGTGTCCAGCCGCATCAAGCAGTCCGAGCTCAACCCAGCGCGCAACTAACTCATCAGAGGCGCCAGCTTCGAGGAGGTCCCAGGCGTGAATGAGGAGCTCGTAGAGTTGTGGCTCAGGCTGCTCTTCGTTAGTGGCGCGCTCAACGAGCTCCGCCGCGTACCAGGCGACGGCACTGCTCTTTAGCCGTTCGCGGAGCCCGAGCCAGACGCGACGCGACTGCACCTGCGTCACGATGTCGAAGGTGCGACCGGCGGCGAGCGCAACCTCAAGTTCGGCGAACGGCTCCACGCCGCCACCGAGGCGACTCGTTGGCTTACGCACCCCCTTCGCGATCGCCTTGAACTTGCCGCGATCCGGCGAGAGGAGGGTGAGGACGCGATCCGCCTCACCTAATCGAAATCGGGAGGTCACAACCGCCAGCGTCCGTGAGGTTCGGCGTTCAGGCATGGGGTCAGGGTAGCATTGGGGTATGACCGAGTTACGGGGCACACCCTCTGGCGCGAACCTGCTTGAACTAGATCTTGACGTGCTCATCGCCGCAACAGACAAGGCGATCCTTGCGCTCTTCGCGGAGTGGGAGGAGCCGATCACCGCAAACATGTACGACCAGATCCGCTACCACATGGGCTACGGCGATCCGACCGCACGGCTTGGGAAGCGAATGCGGCCACTCCTCGGGCTGCTCACCTACGCATCGCTCTCCAGCGACTGGGAGCGCGCCATCCCTGGAGCCGCAGCCGTTGAGCTCGGCCATAACTTCAGCTTGGTGCATGACGACATCGAAGACAGCGACGCAGAGCGCCGTGGACGACCCACCCTCTGGGTGCGCGAAGGGATCCCCCACGCCATCAATACTGGTGACGCCCTCTTCACCATCAGCCGCGTTGCAACGCACCGCCTGAGCGCGCTCGGCTTCTCCGACGCAAAGGTGATCCGGATGATGAAGATTTATGACGAGACCTGTCTCCGCCTCTGTGAAGGGCAGTTCATTGATATCGCAGCAAGCCAGAAGAACGAAATGCAGAGCGTGGAGCACTACTTTGAGATGATCGGCCGCAAGACCGCTGCACTCATCTCTGGTGGTGTTGAGTCAGCGGCGGTGCTCGCTACAGATGACAATGAGGTGATCGCCCGCTTCCGTTCCTTCGGTTGGGCGCTGGGGCTCGCCTTCCAGATCAATGACGATCTCCTCGGCATCTGGGGGAGCGAAGCGGCAACAGGGAAGGAGCCGTCAGATCTGGCGCGACATAAGAAGACGCTCCCCGTCCTCTACGCGGCGGAGCACGCCAACACGGAAGATCGGGCGACGCTCGACCGACTCTTCTCCACGCCGAACCCTGACGCGGCACTCGTTGCAGCGGGACTCGCCGTGCTTGAGCGCACCGGCGCTGAGGCCTACACACGTGAGCAGGCGGCGATCTGGCGTGAGCGCGCCCTGAAGGAGATCCACAGCGTGAAGGCGATGAACCCGCGAGCGATCGAGCGACTAGAAGAGATCCTGACGCGCGTCATCTCCGCGTAGCGGAGCGCCAGCTACTTCCCTTCGTCTCCGCTTGAGGCGGCGGCGGCGTTGATCGGCGTCCAGCGGACGCGCACCTTCCCAACACGGCGACCGCTCACCTTGATCACGGTGATCACGAATGGCTCAATCACAACGGCGTCGCCCACCACTGGAACTCGACCGATGCGGTGGTAGACGAAGCCGCCGAGCGTGTCGTACTCCTCGTCGTCCTCGAGCTCAAGTGCAGGCTCAACGAGTTCGGTGAGATCATCAATAGCGGCGCGACCATCAAGGATCACCTCGCCTGGCCCGATCTCCACCTTCATCGGCTCCTCTTCGTCGAACTCGTCCTGAATCTCTCCAACGATCTCTTCAAGGAGATCCTCAATGGTGACGAGGCCGGCGGTGCCGCCGTACTCGTCCAAGACAACCGCCATGTGCACCTTGCGGCGCTGTAGCTCGTGCAGCAGGTCATCAACCGACTGTGACTCAGGGACGAAGAGTGCTGGGCGCATGATGTCGCGGAGGCGCGGTCGCGTCCCGCCCGCGGCGATCAGTCGAAGTAGGTCCTTGGCGTAAAGGATGCCGACGATATGGTCGACCGACTCTCGGTAGAGCGGTGTGCGGCTGTGCCCCTCCTTGAGGACAACTTCGACCGCCTCATCGAACGTTGCCTCTTGATCGATCGCAACGATGTCGATGCGCGGCACCATCACCTCGTGCAGCTTTGAGTCGCTGAGCGACATCACAGCGGAGATCATCTGCTCCTCTTCCGCCTCAAGGACGCCCTGCTGGCTCCCCTGCTCAACGATGAGGCGAATCTCCGCGGCGGAGAGCTCTGGAGTGCGCGTTGGGTCAATGCCGAACGGTTTAGAGATCACCTTGGTGAGGAGGACAAGGAGTGCGACGAGTGGGCTAACAATCTTTGCAAAGAGTGAGATTGGTCCTGAGGCGGCGAGTGCGATCCGATCAGGGTTTGCCAAGGCGAATCCCTTCGGGATCAGTTCGCCAAGGACGATGGAGACGATCGAGACCAGGAGGGTGACGACAAGGAGGGCGAGCGCGCCAGCCCGCTCCCCAATCCACGAGACGCCGCTGAGCGGTGTCGCGAGCAGCTCAACGATGCTCACCGCAGCAACCGCCGAAGCGAGAGCGCCGAGGAAGGTGATCGCAACCTGGATCACGGCCAAGAAGCGCCCTGGGTCTTTGAGGAGGCGCAGCGCGCGCGCGGCGCGTCGATCCCCCTCATCGGCAAGCTCATCAAGACGCGTACGCCGGACGGTGACGAAGGCGATCTCCGCAGCAACGAAGAGCCCGTTGAGGAGAATCAGGAGCAGGATCAGGCCAAGATCAGCAAGCATTCAGATCACTCTTTCCCGGTGATGATGCGTGCAGGAACTCCTACAGCGAGTGCGCCGTCTGGCAGGTCCTCAAGGAGCACCGTCCCTGCGCCAGTCTTCGACTTTGCCCCCACCTTCACTGGCGCAACGATCAGTGTGCCGATTCCCGTGAAGGCACCCGCGCCGATTGAGGTCGCATGTTTTGCCACACCGTCATAGTTCGCGGTGATCGTCCCTGCGCCGATGTTCGCCGCCTCACCAACGGTGGTATCGCCGAGATAGCTGTGATGACCAACCTTGACGCGCGCGCCAAGTGTCGTCGCCTTCAGCTCGGCATAATTCCCCACATGCGCACCAACGCCGATGTCACAGCCTGGACGAATATGCGCAAAGGGACCAACCTGCACGTCGTCGTGTAGACGCGACTCGCTGATATCGCTCGAGCGAATCGTGCAGCCTGCACCGATCTGACTCTGGTGGATGCGCGAGCCAGACTCGATGCGACTGCGCGCCCCGATCGTGCTGGCGCCACTGATCATGACGTTTGGCTCAATCGCCACGTCTGCCGCAATCTCAACCGTAGGGTCGATCCAGATCGTCGTCGGATCAGCCATCCCCACACCGCGCTCCATATGCCCCGCGTTAATCCGCTCACGCAGCGCCGCTGCCGCATCAGCGAACTGGCGGCGATCATTGACCCCTTCAAGGTCTGCCCCACTCCCAAGGAGGATCGGGGCTGGGCTGCCCGCTGCGGCTGCGGCGGCAACAAGGTCGGTGAGGTAGATCTCGCCCGTTGCTTTGGATGCGCTAAGCCCCTTCAGTGCCGTCTCAAGCCAGGCGCGCTCAACAACGTAGAGTCCCGCGTTGACGAGGTCGCTCTCTCGGACTTCAGGCGACGCGTCGCGCTCTTCAGTGATGCGCGTGGCGCGACCGGCGTCGTTCAGTTCCACACGGCCGTATCCGGTCGGATCATCAGCGTGGAAGGCGGCGAGGGCGAGCGGCACCTTGGCGGCGCGGCGCGCGGCGATCAGCGCACTGATCGTGCTCGGCTCAAGGAGCGGCGTGTCGCCGCAGGCGATGAGCACCTCAGTTGCGCCGGCTGGCAGCGCAGGGAGTGCGCAGCGCACCGCGTCACCAGTACCGCGCGGCTCAGGCTGCTCGGCGCGCAGCGTCCCCTTTGGGGCGAGCGCATGGAGCGCAGCGGTTGCTGGTGAGAGGAGGAGGATCGCAGGGTCACTCACCACGGAGTGGATCGACTCCAGCACCCAGAGGGCCATCGGACGCCCAAGCAGTGGGTGCAGAACCTTCGGTTCGGCGGCGCCCATGCGCGAGCCGACTCCAGCAGCGAGGATGATGGCCGTCACGCCCGAAAGGCGCTCCGGCCCAGTACTTGAGGGTGTCATCTGGAGGAGAGTCTAGCCGACCCTCTGGGCGATCGCCTCAATCTCCACGAGCCCCCCCTTGGGGAGCCCCGCCACCTGGACGGTTGAGCGTGCCGGGTACGGCTCCGAGAAGGTGCGACCATAGATCTCATTGACGGTGGCAAAGTCGGCGAGGTTCGTCAGGAAGATGGTGCACTTCACCACGTGCTCAACACCGAACCCAGCGGCGGCGAGTAGTGCGCGCAAGTTCACGAGCGCCTGCTCCGTCTGCGCTGCAACGCCGTCACGAAGGTCGCCGGTGGCAGGGTCCATGCCGAGCTGACCAGAGCAGAAGAGGAGATCGCCAGTTGCGACCGCCGCACTATACGGTCCGATCGCTGGTGCAACCCCAGGTCCGTTAATCGCCTTACCCATCGGAGTACTCCTCTCGCTATGCCAACTCTGTCGAGGTGATCGTCACGCCACCTTGCGGTAGCTCCAGCTCACCGCGGGCAACCGCCGCCTCGAGCAGCGCTCCAGCCGCTGAAGCATCGTAGAGCGAAGGATAGAGGAGGAAGAGGGTTGGCCCTGATCCTGAGAGTGAGAGGGGTCGTCCGAGCACGCGGCGCAGGGCGTGGTCGAGCGGCCTGAGCCATGGGGTGATCGCGCGGGCAGGGGCGAGCAGGTCATTCGCCGAGGCGAGCGTTGAGGAGCGCAGCAGCAGCTCCGCCGTTGAGAGCCCAGTGGTCAACTCCTGCGCCAGGTGCTGCGAGCTGACGAGTGCCGCACCATACGACTCACCGCGAATCCCGCCAGCGAAGGCGGCGAACACGTCGGGAGTCTTGATCCCTTCGCTGGCACTCACAAGCAAGACGCCGGGAGTCGGCTCTGACCACCGCGTGAGCGGCGTGATCTCTTCGCCGCGACCCTCCATCAACACTGGCCCCTCTGGGAGGAAGAGCGGAACATCTGAGCCGATACGTGCCGCAACCTCCATCAGTTGGCGCGGCTCCATCTTCAGGTTGCAGAGTTGCAGCGCGCCACGCAGTGCAGCCGCCGCATCGCTTGATCCACCACCAAGTCCTGCGGCAACGGGGAGTCGCTTCTCTAGCACAACAGAGAGTGGCGGCAGTGGCGCCTCTGGTCCCAATGCGGCGCGCAGTTCGCGCAGCGCCACGTAGATCAGATTCTCCGCCATCCCAGGAATTGGGAGTCCGGCGCAGTGCAGCTCATCCTCGCTCTCCCCCACTGAGCGGAGTCGTAGCGTGAGGTGATCAGCGAGACGGAGCGGTGCCACAACCGAGTGCAGGTTGTGATAACCGTCGCTGCGCTGGCCGAGCACGGCGAGCGTCAGGTTCACCTTCCCTGGCGCATCGAGCTCCACCCAGTTAACGCGTCCGGCACCAACGCGCGCGCGCCGTGTCGGCGCCTCGCCAGGCTCGGTGCGCATCATGCGTGGTGCACGCGTCGGCGCGCCTGGAATGCCGCCGAGTTCGCGGAGCAGTCGGACCCACTCTTGTACGCCAAGCGCCTGAGCGCGGAGGTCTGGATCGATATCTGAGCGATCGAGCGCCGCCATCACCTGATCAACAGGGATTGGGAGTGCGCGCGGCAGCGCGTTACGCAGCTTCTTCCGTCGCTCGCGGAAGCCCGCCTGCACCAGTCGCCAGAGCTGCTCCTCATCCTCCTCTGAGAGGCTGAGCGCCTCATCGGCAGAGAGCCGATCCAGTACGAGCACTGCCGAGTCAACCGCTGGGGTCGGATCGAACG
>CALMIH010000181.1 GCA_937864085.1 uncultured Chloroflexota bacterium | reverse complement strand
GTTCGCTCCCACTCATCGGCCTCAGTGTTGCGAGCATCTCGCGTGGACCAGCAGCCCCTACTGATGCGCCAGATGCTGAGCGAGCGAGCGTTCCCGGACGACTACAGCGCGTTGGGGAGTGGCTACGGAAGGAGGAGGGGGTCGTTGAGCTTCGTGTTGACCCGTGGCTCCCTGCATCCGATGCACTTGAAGCGGAGTGGCGCCGCACTGGATTCTCTCCATGTGACGAGAGCTTCTTCAGTAAGCACGCGATGTGGATTCGAGGCACCGCAAAGCCTGGCGCTACAGAGACCGAGATCTTCTCGCACCTGAACGCAACCAAGCGAAACGAGATCAGCGCTGCACATCGAAATGGGATCCAGGTTTCACGTCTGCACCCAGAGCACGATCTAGTTGCACTCAGAGAGGCGGCCACTCTGGTGAACGAGACGGCGGTCCGGCGCCAGTTTGCCCAGATCAATGTGGATCAGACGCTGCTCACCTGGGTGGACTTGATGCACTCTGGTCAGATGGAGGCTTGGGTAGCACGCGATGCGAAGGGGGCGGTGATCGCGATGGAGACGGCGCTACGGCACGGTGAGCGGCTGACGAGCCACCATGCTGGTTCACGCGAAGCGGGCTCCTCAGCTCCGGCGGGTGCGGTTGTGCTACTCCGCTGGACGCTGATAGAGACCGCACGGCAGGAGGGGCGCATCGCGGATCTTGGAGGGGCGGATGTTGCAGGCCACCGAGAGATCCCGCAGCAAGGCGAGAAGATGTTCGGACTCTACGATTACAAGCGTGCCTTCGGTGCTGAGTGGGTGGCGATGTCTGGCGCGCATCGGATCGTTCTCGATTCGCGCCGCTACGCTCTACGCTCTGCGCTGCGAACGGTGCTGAGGGCGGGGCGATGAGCAGCCAACGCGCACCACAACAGTTTGCGTCACTCGTTGAGCGTCTTGATCGGCTCGGTCTCCTCCTGCGCGGTGAGAGCCGGGGACTTGATCGCTCGGACCTTGTGATTAGCGCCCCCTGCGCCCATGACTCGCGTCAGGTCCTACCTGGGGGCGCGTTTGTGGCGATTGCCGGGGCGCGTGCCGATGGCGCAACGTTTGCGGCAGAGGCGCTGCGTCGTGGTGCTGCGCTGCTGATCAGTGAGCCGGCTGGTGTGCGTTCAATTGTCGCCTTGGGCACAGAGGCGGCAAACGTTCCAGTGATTGCGGTGAGTAACGCGCGTCGCGCACTCGCTGAAGCCTCCGCCTGGTGGGAGGGTGATCCCGCCGAAGAGCTAGCTATCATCGGTGTCACTGGTACGGATGGGAAGACGACCACCTCTACGTACCTCTCAACGGCGCTGAGCGCCGCAGGTTTCTCAGCTGGCCTCATCTCTACCGCGCTGCAGCGCGTTGGCAGCAGGGAGGAACCGATGGCGGCGCATCAGACCACTCCAGAGGCGCCAGCACTGCAGGAGCAGCTGCGCAAGATCGCCGCAGCGGGAGATCGTGCCGCCGTGCTTGAGACAACGAGCCACGGACTCGCTCTTGATCGTGTTGCAGCGATCAACTATGCCGCTTGTATCGTGACCAACTTCA
>CALMIH010000180.1 GCA_937864085.1 uncultured Chloroflexota bacterium | reverse complement strand
GACCGCCAAGGTCAGCGGAGGCCTCAAGCAGCGAGTTTGGAATTCGCTCAAGTCCCGCATACACCGGAAGGATCATGTACGGGAGCCAGAGGTAGGTGAGAACAAGCCACGAGTTTGCGATCTCGGTTAGCCCGGGCCCCTCCAGCCCGAACGGTGAGATCGCCCAGCCAAGCAGGCCGTTTGTCTGAAGGATGGTCCGCCAGGCGTAGATCTTGACGAGATACGAGGCCCAGAGCGGCATGGTCACGGCGACAAGGAGGAGTGCGCGCTTCCTCGGTGAGGCGATCCGCGCCATGTAGTACGCCACTGGCAGCGCAATTGCCGCTGCAGAGATGGTCACGAGGAGTGCAATGCCGATGGTGCGTGCGGCAATCGTAAAGTAAACGGGGTTGCTCAAGATCTGCACAAAGGCATCGAGCGTCCAGTTGAACGGCTCTACTTTCCCAGTAAACGAGTCCTTCGACCAGAAGGCGTGCATCAAAAGGATGAGGAGTGAACCGAGATAGACAACGCTGATCCAGCCGAGCGGGCCAGCGAGGAGCGCGCCCAGGGTTGCGCGTGGGTGTCGGTTGAACCAGCCGGTGATACGCCGAATCATGATCGCGACGCCTGCGAATGGAAAGGGCGGGGCCCCCCGAGATGCATCATCTTCGAGGGGCCCCGTCCGGGTTCAGCGCTAACTACGCAGCTCAGTTGCCGCGCAGCGTCGTCCATGCTTCAACCCAATCGTCTTGGGTCTTGCAGGTCGTTGCTGAATCGGCATCGTCGCAGTCTTCCCGCGGCGTTGCCCAGTACCAAATGGTCTCCCAGTACGCTTCGTCGCTCGCATGGGTCAGCTCGCAGTGACCCGGGGCGATCGTCTCAGCGTAATCACACGCAGCCACGCTCGTGGCAGCCTCACCGAAGAAGACTGTCGCTTGGCCGTTCGCCTCAGCGGACATCATGTGATTCATCCAGAGGTACATGCAGTTTGGATTCGCGGCCTTTGTTGCCATCATCCAGGTGTCTGACCAGCCGGTCGACCCCTCTTCTGGCATCACCGTCTCGACCTTCGGCGCAGTTGTGTCGCCGCCGAGAACGTTTGCCATGAACTGCCATGTGGTGCCGATCACGAGATCGCCGCTTGCAAAGCCAGCAACCTGGTCGGCATAGCTACCCCAGTAGATCACCCCAAGATCTCGCTGCTTCTCCAGCAGGTCAATCGCGGCGGCGAACTGCTCTTCGTTGAGCTGGTATGGGTTCTTGATGCCAAGCTCTGGTTGCTTTGCCATCAGGTGGATTGCAGCATCGGCGATATAGATTGACGAATCGTAAATGCTGATCTTCCCGTTGACAGCAGCGGTGCCGTCCCAAACCGCATCCCACGAAGTTGGGGCGGTGGTTACGACATCGGTGTTCCACATCAAGAGGTTTGGCCCGCGGCCGTGTGGCACTCCGTACGGCATTCCGTCCTTGGAGTTGTGCGCCTGATCCTTTAGGCCGCTAAACACTGCCGAATAATTTGAGAGCAAATCGACATTGACTGGCGCAACGTCACCAGCCGTCATCAGTCGAACTGACGCGTCGCCAGAGAACGAACCGCCGTCATACTGCCCCGACTGGAGCAGCTGAACGCCGTTGTTTGAGTCAGTCATCGCGGTAACGTTGACCTTGCAACCGGTCTCCGCTTCAAACGGATCAACCCAGTTGAAGCCTTCGTACTCTCCGCGCTCTGCGTAGCCTGGCCAGATAATGAGGTTGAGTTCGCCCTCGGCCTCACCGAGCGCTTCGAGCCAACCAGCCGGCTTCTCATCACCCGATGGCGCGGCACTCTCGCCGGTGCTACCGCCGCACGCGGCTACCAGGAGCGCGAGTACTGCCAACAGGGTTACTCCCTTGAATCGCTTCATGTTCCCTCCGCTACCTACGCTGTAGCCACCTGCGGATCTTCCGCAAGGGTCAGCACGTGTACCCGCTTCCACGTGAGTCGGACCGCCCGACCCTGCGCGGAGAGCGCCTCCATTGACGACTCCTTCAGGTTCTGCTGCGTCACCATCAGGTCGCCGCCCATGTCTAAGGCGATGATAAAGCGTGTCTCGGCTCCTAGATAGACCACCGTTTTGATCTTGCCGAGCGCAGAATGCTCGTCCGCCCCCACCTTGTCCGTAGGCTCGCCGAGGCGGATCTTCTCTGGCCGAATCGCAAAGCGTCCCCTCTGGCCGAGGAGCGCCTGCGCCGCCTCCGCGGCGATCAGGTTGGAGCTCCCCACAAAGCCGGCAACAAAGGCGGTGAGAGGGTGTTCGTACACCTCGGCCGGCGCACCGATCTGTTCAATGCGGCCGCGGTTGAAGACGGCGAGCCGATCGCTCATCGTCAGCGCTTCCTGCTGATCGTGGGTGACGTAGATGAAGGTGATGCCGACCTCACTCTGGATCGCCTTCAACTCAATCTGCATCTCTTCGCGCAACTTCAGGTCAAGCGCGCCGAGCGGTTCATCAAGGAGGAGGACGCGGGGACGATTGACGAGCGCGCGCGCAAGTGCAACGCGCTGTCGTTGGCCGCCGGAGAGTTGTGCTGGGCGGCGCGAGTCGTACCCCTCAAGGCGCACCATGCGCAGCGCATCCTTAACGCGCACCGCACGTTCGGAAGATGGAACGTGGCGCACCTCAAGCCCGTAGGCAACATTCTCCGCGACGCTCATGTGCGGGAAGAGGGCGTAATCCTGGAAGACAGTGTTGACGTCGCGATCAAATGGCGGAAGATCGGTGACATCTTCGCCGTGAAGGAAGATGCGGCCAGAGGTTGGTCGCTCAAAGCCGGCAATCATGCGCAGCGTGGTTGTCTTCCCTGAGCCGGATGGGCCGAGCAGCGAGAAGAACTCGCCGTCTCTCACCTCAAGGTCAATCCCAGCAACCGCCGCAGCGTCACTCGCTCCGCCGAATTGCTTCGTGATCCCCTCCAGCCGAATCGCTGGCACGCCGTGACTTGTGGCTCCCATGGCGGAGAGCGTATCAGGCGGGGTCGGTGATACCGAACTGCATCGCGGCGAGCGAGGCGTAGAGGCCACCGGCGCGGCGCAGCTCGTCGTGGCGGCCGCGCTCCACGATCGAACCGTGGTCGAGAACAAGGATCTGATCGGCAGAGGCAACGGTGCTGAGGCGGTGCGCAACGGCAATCGTGGTGCGGCCGTGCATGGCGCGCTCCAGCGCCTCCTGAACGTGTCGCTCAGAGACGGAGTCGAGCGCAGACGTTGCTTCGTCAAGGAGCAAGATCGGCGGATCCTTTAAGAGGACACGTGCAAGCGCCAGGCGCTGTCGCTCACCGCCAGAGAGTTTGTAGCCGCGCTCGCCAACAATCGTGTTGAGCCCCTGCGGTAGCTCGTGAACGCGAGCATCAAGTGATGCACCCTGAAGTGCCGCCCAGAGCTGCTGGTCCGTTGCATCTGGTCGCGCGTAGCGCAAGTTGTCGCCAATGCTTGCATGTAAGAGGTGCGTCTCTTGCGTGACTACGCCGATCATCTCACCAAGTGACGCGAGTTTGATCTGCCGCACGTCGCGTCTATCAATCAGCACGCGCCCACTCTTCGTATCCCAGAATCGTGGAATCAAACTGAGAATGGTGCTCTTCCCAGAACCAGATGGCCCAACAAGTGCGGTGAGGCTTCCCGGTTCGGCGCTGAAGGTGATCTCTTGCAGTGCAAAGGTGTCGCGGCGCGCTGAGGTGTCTGCGCCTGGCGGCTGCGGATATCGGAACGAAACGTTGCGTAGCTCTACTCCGCCACGCACGTTTGCACGTTGCAACTGTGCAGCGTCAGGCGCATCAACAATCTCGGGCACAAGATCGAGGTACGCAAAGATGCGCTCAAAGAGTGCGAGGCTTCCGCCGATCTCCACCTGAAGGCCGAGGAGCGACGCGAGTGGGAAGAAGAGGCGGCTCTGCAGTGTGGTGAAGGCGACGATGTCACCGATTGTTGGCGCGTCCGGTGCCCCGGTTGCCGCCAGCGTTCCTGAAACAAAGTAGACGAGCGCTGGAATGCCGCTGAAGACCACTTGCACCACCACGCCGACCCAGCGGCCGGTGAGTGCCTGTCGTAGCTGCAGCGTTGCAAGATCACCCGAGCGTTGTGTGAAGCGCTCAGCTCCCGCTTCCGCACGACCGAACGACTTGGCTAAGAGCGCGCCGCCGACGGAGAGGTGCTCTTCGGCGATCGAGGTGAGGTCGGCGAGCGCACTCTGCACCTCGGCACTCGCCTTACGCCGCGCAGCAGATGCCTTTGAGCTGAAGTAGAGGAAGATCGGCGCAACGGAGAGGCTCACCGCTGTCAGGCGCCAATCAATGAGTGTCATCGCAACGAGCGTGGAGAGCACCACCGCGATGCTGGAGGCGAGGTTCGCCGCCGCATCAGAGACAACCGACTGCACACCTGAGACATCGTTGGTGAGTCGGCTCTGGATTTCGCCGGTTCGCGTCTCCGCAAAGAATCGGATCGGCATCGATTGCACATGCGTGAAGAGCGCATTGCGCAAGTCGCGCATCACGAACTGACCTACCGATGCGGTAAGCCACGCCTGCGCCAGCCCGATCCCGCCGTTAATGATGGGGACTACCACCATCAGCCCTGCGTAGATGGCGAGGAGGCCGATATCCCTCTTCGGGATCGCGTCGTCAATGAGGAGTTTCAGTAGGTACGGGTTGGCGAGACCAAGGATGCTCGAGCCAAGGATCGCAGCGCCGATGATGGCGAGCCTGCCGCGATACGGTCCGAAGAAGTGCGTGGCGCGACGCAGCAGCGGAAGTACAGCGCCAACCGGCTTTGTTGGCCCCGTTTCCTCCCCACCGAACGGGTGTCCGCCACCTCTTCCTGGTCCTATGCCGCCGCCCATCAGTAGGAGAATCGCGGACGCAGGTAGGGTGCGGTGCGTTTCATTGAGCGCATTCTACTCTGCCCAAACGGCATCCACGTTGGACAGCATGCGCGCTCGGCTCTCACTAAACCCGCAGGAGGCAGACCTCGTTGCTTTGCTATTATCCCCTCATGTTTAACGTTGGCACGTTAGATTGGATGGGGATTTTTGGGGGGCTCACGAGCTTCCTGGTTGTCTTCTATGTGCAGAGTCAACAGCGCATCATTAAGAGCCGCGGCACGCAGGTCAGCACCATCGCCTTCGCCGTTCTCGTTGCCTACATCTGGGCCCCGTTCGGCTTCCCAAACTCCGAGTGGGCGCGGGCGCCGCTAGGAACGGATGTTATTCGCCTCATCCCTCTCGTTCAATTTGATCCAGCGCTTCTGAGCACAGCCTGGCTCCCCATGCAGATGTTGATCGGCGGGACGACCTACTTCCTTGCCACGCTCGCACTCTACGGCGATGCTCGACGCGCACTCATTGCGGTGATTGGCATCATGGCGATCGGCCTTGAAGTCAGCCAAGCGGTGACCAATCTGTTGAGCGGCCTGGTTCCGCCGTACCGCGTAGACATCCACGACATCCTGACACGCACACTCGGCGCGCTCGGTGCGTTTCTGCTGTTGAAGGGGGTTGCAACTGTCTGGCGTTGGCGCGTTGGCGTCCGTTCGCGTCAGTACGGCATCCTTGGGTTTATTGATAGCGTGGCGCGCCGAATCTAGCTCGCGCTACAGGCCGCCTTCAGCGCACCAACAAATCGCTCGCGATCTACTCGATACACCACGCGGCAGTTCGGCTCGCGCTTTGTGCCGCCGAGATGATCCACCATCGATTGGCCGCGCACGTGCCCTTCACCGAGCATGATCTCCACACGCAGGTGCGCTTCGCTCGTGGCCATGTCTGGTTCGATCGCCACCGCCATCGCGATCGGATCGGGGAGATCAAACCCATCAAGCTTCGTCTCGTTCCTGCAGAACTCGCGCAGCACCTTCTGAATATCTACGCAGAATGCGCCGAGTGGGCCGAGCGCACGAATCTCCGCAGCGAGCGCGTCAGAGATCACCGCATCCGCTACAGAGACGTCCCACCCAACCATCTCTAGCGGCATCCCAGACTCAAAGACGATTTGCGCCGCCTCCGGATCAACCCAGAAGTTGAACTCTGCGAGTGGCGTGATGTTGCCAGGGAGCACGCCAGTTCCACCCATCATCACGCAGCGGCGCACCCACGAGGCGAACTTTGGCTCAGCGCGAATTGCAAGCGCAACATTAGTGAGCGGTCCGAGTGTGACGAGATCCATGGTGCCCGGATTCGCGCGAAAGGCGTTGATCAGCGCCTGTACGCCATCCGTTGATGTTGGCGTGCGTCCGCCGAGCGGAAGGCCGATGTCGCCCATGCCGTCGCTGCCATGCACGTTCTGCGCGGTGACGAACGATCGAACGAGCGCTCGATCTGCGCCAGCATGGATCGGCACCTTGGCACCACAAATCTCTGCCGTATAGAGCGCGATCTGCGTCGCCTGCGGGAGTGGAACGTTCCCCGCAACCACGGAGATCCCCACCACCTCAACGGCTGGGTTCTTAAAGGCCATCACCATCGCCACGGCGTCATCAGAGGCCGTGTCGGTGTCAATCCAGAAGCGTCGTGCGGTTGCCATGGCTAAACGTTAGCGCGGAAGGCGTCGAACTGCCACGGATCGTCGGGGAGGACGTCGGGGAGGACGTGGGCAACTTCCAGTAAGAGTTCAAGTCAGTTCTGGGGCGGCGTCCAGTCAACGGCGCCGGACCAGCGAGTGCCCAAATAGCGTCCGTGCGCAGATATGGCATCATAATTGGTATGGACTGGACGTTCCCCGAGGCTAATGACGACGCAGGGATCTTTGAGATTGGTCGCCGCCTTGCGGTGGAGCTCGGTCGTGCGCCGGACGTCACGCGGTTCACCTACGACGCACGCGAGATGTTGCGCACCACGCGAGAAATTGAGCGTGCTTCGCGCGGCGGCAGGCTCCTCACCGGATTTCAGACTGCAGCCAAACTTGCGGTTGAAATTGAGCGATACGGAAAGCTGCTTGACGCTGGGACCAAGCTAACGGTCTTCGCAACTGGTGCGAAACCAGCGAGCCCAAAACTTGAGGCGCTCGACTACCGTGAGCTGCAACCAGATACACGCGCACTCGCCAATCAGTGGGTGCTCGCCTCAGACGATCCTGAACAGTTGGCTTTTGTCAGCTACGAGTTGGGCGATCCAGCGCAGTTCGGAATGGGCGGAGCCGCAACCGTGGGGAAGCGATTTGTTGGCTTCGTCAGCGACGATCCAGGAGTCGTTGCGCTGCTCATTACTGCCCTCGACGGAGTTGCCCGTCCGCTTCCACCGCCAGCGCCCCCCGTCCCCTCCGCCACCGCCGTTTCGCTCATCTCAGCGGTCAACGAAACTTCCGCGCCACAGGTAGATATGGCGGATGGATCCGTAGTCATTGCCGTTGGGCGAGATGATGATCGCCGCGCCTTTCTTGTTGGTGCCGCAATCGCACGAAAACATCACCGTTCAATGATCCTTGTTGACCGCAGCGCGGAGGGTTTCTCCAGCCCTTATGGCGACCTGCGAGGAGATCACCCGGATCGACCATCCCCCGATCGACTATTCAGCGAAGATGTTGCTCGCCGCGAAGGCCGCGGTCCTCTGGTCGCATTTCTTGAGGCGGCACGGCTCATGGAGATCGACGCTGGCGGTTGGTTCCCCGTAAAGTCTGGGGCGGATGGTCTTGCTGAAGCGGGCCAACGATTTGGTGGCGGAATCTATGTCTTGCCTCCAGAGGCAGCGAAGCCAGGCCTCGCTGAACGCCTTCGTGGCATGAAGCTCGACCAACTCACAGCACAGCTAAAGGCTCCTGTCATCGTCGCTTCGTAACGACACGAAGCGCCCAAGGCGCTACCAGCTCGCGAGCCACGCCTCCATCTGCTGAATCTCGGCGCGCTGGTCTGCGATCACGTCCTCTGCAAGGGCCTTGATCTCCGCGCGCACCTCACCTGCGACAATAATCTCCGAGGCCTCAACCTCAAGTAGACGGGCGCTTAGGCGTATCCCGCACGCTCATGGGGCTTGCGCACCCTTGCCGTGAGTCGCTCCGCTACAATCCCCCTCCGGCGCCGATGTAGCTCAGTGGTAGAGCAGCTGTTTCGTAAACAGCAGGTCGTGAGTTCAATCCTCACCATCGGCTCCAGCCTCCTTTTAGCCCCCGTACGCCCCCTCCGCTACCATCTATGGACTGGCGTATTGCCGCTGAAGTAGGAGGGACGCGTGGGCGAGAACGAGCTTTTCACTCCGCTTGGCCTCGGCTTCGGCATCTTCATCATCGGCGCGCTTGCTATCGACTTTGGCCTCCTGCGCCGAAAGGGGACCCACGTTGTCCCGGTCAAGGAGGCGGCCGCCTGGACACTCGTCTGGATCGTCCTCGCCATCCTCTTCGGTATTGGCATGCAGTTCTATTGGAACGACGGCACAAAGACCACCGAGTACTTTGTTGGCTACCTTGTAGAGAAATCGCTCTCGGTAGACAACATTTTCGTCTTCACCATCATTTTTTCGGCGCTGAAGACACCGAAGAAGTTGCAGCAGCTCGCACTGATGTGGGGGATCTTGATTGCCCTCGTCTTGCGCGGGATCATGATCCTGATCGGCGCATCGCTCATCGCGCAGTTTGAGTGGATCATCTGGGTCTTCGGCGCCTTCCTGCTCTGGACCGGCGTCGCCATGTTGCGATCTGGGGGCCATGCGGGTGAGGGGGAACCTTCCGCGGTGAAGTTTGCCAAGCGCTTTATCCACGTCACTGAGGACTACAACGAGGAGCGCTTCCGCGTCACCGTCAACGGTGTCAAGAAGTTCACGCCAATCTTCCTCACCATCGTCGTCATCGGCATCATTGACCTGATCTTTGCGGTGGACAGCATCCCCGCCATCTTCGGCATCACGCTTGATCCATTCATCGTCTTCACCTCAAACGCATTCGCAATCCTTGGCCTAAGGAACATGTACTTCCTGCTCGCAAACGCGCGGGATCAGTTCCACTACCTCGGGGCGGGACTCGCCTTTGTCTTGATGTGGATCGGCGCAAAGATGATCCTCCCAGCGATCAATCACGACTGGAAGGTTCCACCACTCGTGAGCCTTGTGATCGTGATCTCCATCCTGACCGTCGCAATCGTCGCCTCCATCATGCACTCACGCCGAAGCGCAAAGCGTTCGTAGCGCTCATCTTTACGGTCAGCGACTCGCCGCCTGATCGGATGCGCCAAACTCTCTCCATGAATTATCGGTTGCACCTACAGACTCGTCTCCGCTCTTTTCTGCTCGCTTTGCTCCTTGTCGCTGGGGGTCTTGTCGTGAACGGCGCCTCGCCACTCGCTGTTGCAGCGACCGACAACGCGATCCCGGAGATCCCGAGCTGCGCAACGATTCTGGCGCGCAAGGTGACCTTCAACGCGACGACGGTTGCGATTGAGGGCGAGGAGCTCACCAAGGAACGTCTACGAAAGCAGTGGGCAACATCGGTACTCGATCCGATGTACCGACTCCCGTCGAACTATGTTCCAACAACGCTGACGTGGATCACCACACAGGCGGTTGCCTCGCCAACGAAGGGCGTTTTCTTGTTGCGTCGCAGCGCGGCAACGGCGCTCCGAAGCATGTTCCTCGCTGCGCGTGAGGCGGAGGTTCAGCTGCGCATCATTTCCGCATATCGCTCCTACCAGACGCAGAAGACAACGTTCGCCTACTGGGTGGAACAGTCAGGGCTGCAGCTCGCGAGAAAGTACAGTGCGATTCCTGGACACTCCGAGCACCAGCTCGGGACGGCGGTAGATCTTGGGACCCTGGGTGCTGGTGCACCATGGGGGAGCGCCTCATTTGCTACATCGCCAACCGCGGTCTGGCTCACAGAGAACGCGTACAAGTTTGGCTTCGTCCGTTCGTACCCAGCTGGGGCGAAGCGCGTGGCGCTGAGCTGCTACGGCAGTGAGCCGTGGCACTGGCGCTACGTTGGGCTTAACCTTGCGTATGAGATCGTCTGCAGCGAGCAGGTGCCGCGCATCTTCCTTTGGAACAAGCAGTACGGCGGCGAGCGCGTGATCGGCGAAAACTGCGCCGAACTACAGGTCCCAGAGGGCTACCCGGTTGATGGCGATGTCGATGGTGACGGAGTGTTGGACGAGGTCGACAACTGTCCTGACGTGTTCAACCCTGACCAGATTGATAGCGATGCGAACGGGATCGGCGATGCCTGCGAACCAGCACCAACTCCTACACCGTAGGGCTACTCCCTCGTCGTGTACGCCAGTAGTGGGCGACCACACCTAGCGTCACCGCAGCGAAGAGGGCCTCGGCTCCAAGGACCCCGATGACTGGGAGGAGGAGTACGGTGCTCAGATTTGCAACCGTATGCAGCGCGATCGGTAGGACGAGTCGTCGCGCAAGATCGCGCTTCCCACCCCCCTGTTGCACGGCGCGAAGGACGAAGAGCGTCAACGTGATGTGCAGCACGGTGGCGAAGATGCGCTCAGTGATCGCGAGGGTGGCAACGCCAATGTTATGTCCCGAGAGGAAGGTGACAGCAGTGGTGAGCGACTCACTCGACTCGGCCGACAGATTCTCGTAGATGCTTCCGTCTGCGGCGCCGCTCAAGAGCGCGATTGCCGCAAATGATGGCAGAAGCGTGAAGATCAGCGCTTCAATCGCTGCATGGCCAAGTCCGAAGGCGATCCCTGAACCTTCGCTGCGCACACGCTTTGCGGCGGTGGCGAGGATCAGTGCGCGACTCCCCTCTTCGAAGATGCCAGCGGTGAGCGAAGCAACAACCACGGAGAGCGCCCATGTGGCGCTGCCACTCTCCGGCGCTGCGTTACCAATGACGAGCGCGCTGATCAGTGTGAGTGCCGGAAGGCGCGCCGCCTGACTTAAGACAAAGGCAACGCCGCCCCACGCCCACGGTGCGAGTCCGCCGCCAAACCTGCGCGCAAGGATCACACCGCCAACAACCAGCGTAATGAGGGCCCCGGCCATAAAGGTGT
>CALMIH010000179.1 GCA_937864085.1 uncultured Chloroflexota bacterium | reverse complement strand
CGACGCCCCACTGAGGGCGGCGGCGATCTCTGGCAGAGCTGCCCGGAGCGCGTCTGGAGTGAAGCCTGACTTAGCCGGATCTTCATCAATGTTGACCTGGAGGAGCACCTGGCGCGGAACAGCGTCTGCTCCGCCAAGCTCCGCAATGCGCACAAGGAGTTCTACGCGATCAACCGAGCTGATGCGATCGGCGGCGGCGAGGGCTCGACGCACCTTATTACTCTGCAGTGGACCAATCAGATCCCAGCGCACCTGAACGCCGGGGCGCTGTTGGGCAACTGCCGCGCGCTTCTCCTCCAACTCTTGGACGCGATTCTCGCCGAAGGCACGCTGCCCAGCATCGATCGCCTCAGCGATGCGCTCGGCAGGGACCCCCTTCGTGACGGCGAGAAGCTCAACGCTTCCCGCTGGGCGACTGGCGCGCTGTTCGGCGGCACGAACGCGGGCGTGAAGTGACGCTAACTGTTCAGCAAGGTGAGACATGCGCGAGTTACGAGCGGCGACGGAGGAAGGCGGGAATCTCCAACTCGTCACCAGCGACCGGCGCTGGGCTGACCCCCTCGCTCGCGAGATGTGGGGCGATCGGCTCCTGAGAGACGGCTGGGTGCGTGCTCGGCGTCCAGGTTGATGCGGGAGCTGGCTGCACTGGCGCCTCGTACGGAGCGGTGGTGATCGGCGCTGTGGAGCCTGGCGCAGCAGCACTCCAGGTCGAACCCTCTCTGTCGTGGCCGTACGGGAATTCATCGCGCTGACTGGAGGCGCGACCTGACTCGCTGCGGGCGTTCCCAGCAAACCCAGTGGCGATCACGGTGATCTGCACCTCATCGGCGAGCGTCTCATCGAGCGAGGTGCCGAAGATGATGTTTGCCTCACGATCGGCTCGTTCGGTGATGTGGTTGATCGCCTCGTTCACCTCGTGCAGCGTCACGGTGGATGAAGCGGCAACATTGACCAGCACGCCAGTCGCTCCTTGAATATCCAGCTCAAGGAGTGGCGAGGCGATTGCAAGTTCCGCTGCGGCGCGGGCGCGGCTCTCGCCGCTGGCGCGGCCGATCCCCATCAACGCAGACCCTGCATCTTTCATGATGCTGCGCACATCGGCGAAGTCAAGGTTGATGATTCCAGGAACGGTGATGACATCACTGACGCCCTGTACCGCCTGTCGAAGCACATCATCCGCGATGCGGAACGAATCCTCCATTGAGGTCTGACGGCTTACGACGTTGAGGAGTCTCTCGTTTGGAATAACGATCATGGTGTCAACGTACTTGCGCAGCTCCTCCGCGGCGGCGTTCGCCACGGCGGCACGGCGCTTCCCTTCAAACTCAAACGGCTTTGTGATGATGCCGATCGTTAGCGCACCAAGGTCCTTTGCCACCTTCGCCACCACGGGCGCGGCGCCAGAGCCGGTGCCGCCTCCCATGCCGGCGGTGACGAAGACAAGGTCTGATCCATCAAGTGCGGTGCGAAGATTCTCGAGATCTTCTTGAGCGGCACGCTCGCCAACGACAGAGTCGCCGCCAGCGCCGAGGCCGCGGGAGATCGCATCACCAATGCGGATGCGGGTGGGGGCGTGGGATTTCACGAGCGCTTGAGCGTCGGTGTTCACCGCGATGAACTCAACGCCGAGAAGCTCAGCTCGGATCATGCGATTCACAGCGTTGGAGCCGGCACCGCCAACTCCAACTACGCGGATTAGCGCAAAGTTCTCAGACTGCGAAGCCATCGGCCTCTCCCCTCCGCTTTTCTACCGAACGTCGACCCGCACGTGAGGTCTCCCCCACAGTGTGCAGACCGCCCTCCCGTCGGTTCGTGGGATTGTAGCAGCGCAGCGGGATGCGTTGAAGAGTGAACTTCACCTGAGGTCAGAAGGACGCGGAGTTAGCCGCGAACGCGGGAGAAGAGACCCTTCAGCGCACCGCCGGCCCGACCGAGAATGCCCGCCTGGGGCTCTTCGGCGATCCCCGCCTCGTCGAGACTGCGCGCGACCCAGGAGAAGAGGCCGAGGATCGCGGCGTTTGACGGTCCCTGAAAGTCGTCCAGGATGCCGAGCAGCGCTCCCTCTGGGGCGGCGACACGGACCGGTGCCTTCAGGATGTCCCGAGCGAGGGCGGTGATGCCGTCGAGTTGCGCGCCACCACCGGTCAACACCACGCCAGCGCTCGTCGCCTCTGGGCCAGCGACAGAGATCACGGCAGCGATCAGTTCAAACATCTCACTCATCCGTGACTCAATGATCCTGGCGAGCTCAATGCGCTCAATGCGGCGGCCGCCCGGCTCATCTGGCACGGTGTACTGCTCACTGACGCTCACCGTGCGCAGGTCGCAGGTGCCGTAGTTCACCTTCAGCTCTTCGGCGGCGGCGAGGCTCGCCTTCAGGCCGATCGCAACGTCGCGAGTGATGAAGGCGGCGCCGATCGGTAGGACGGCGGTGTGGACCACGGCGTTGTTGTGGAAGATGGCGATGTCGCAGGTCTCAGCACCGATATCTACGAGCACGGTGCCAAGCTCTCGCTCGGTGTCGGTGAGCGTTAGCTCAGCAGCAGCCAGTGACGATGGAACGTAATCATCCACGGCGATCCCTGCAGCCTGCACACACTTCTCCAGGTTCTGGATCGCAGTGGCTCCCGCAGTGATCAGGTGAGCGCGCGCCTCAAGCCGATAGGCGACCATGCCACGCGGCTGCTGGATCCCCTCCTGGCCATCAACGATGTACGAAGAAGGGAGAACGTGGAGCAGCATGCGCGAGCCGGGGACCTGGATCGCGCGGCAGACCTCAAGGACGCGATCAACATCGTCGTCACGGATCTCACGGTCAGGGTTTGCTACCGCAACCTGGCCGCTCGAGTTCTGTCCCTCAACGTGGCTCCCAGATACGGTGATTGCCGCATGCTCAATGCGATAGCCGGAGAGTCGCTCGGCGGCATCAACCGCCGCCTTGATCGCAGCACCCGTCTTCTCAATATCGGTGACGACCCCCTTCCGCATCCCAGTGTTTGCGGAGGTTCCCTTTCCAATGACAGAGATCGAGCCGCCATCGCCGCCGATGTGGGCAATGGCACAGCTCACCTTGGAGGTGCCGATATCGATCGCGGCAATCGTCGTGAATCGCTCATCCATCGTTACGCCCTCCCTTCCTTGACCCCTGCTCTCGTCCACCGATCATAGCGGCAGGAGCGCTTCGTGGGACCTGCGCGGCGCGGGCGTCCATTCCAACACCTTCAACCCAGCCACCGGCGATCACGCCCCCACCATGGAAGGCCTCGCACAAATCACTGCGAAAGCATACGACAAAGACGACGCCCTCCAGGAAGGCAT
>CALMIH010000178.1 GCA_937864085.1 uncultured Chloroflexota bacterium | reverse complement strand
TGCGCGAGATCTTGGTGCCGCTCTCGGTTGCGGCGCACACCTTGTTGCGCTGCGCCGTATCGGATCGGGGCCATTCACCGTTGCGCAAGCGCACACGATGGAGGCGATTGCCGAAGCGGCACTCGGTGGATCGCTGACGCAACTACTCTTGCCGCTTGATGCTGGTATTGAGGTGATCCCAGCAATCACTCTGGGAGAGCTCGGCACAGATCTTCTCCGTGACGGTGCCGCAATCCCAGATGTGCTCCTAAATGAACATCTGTCCGTCTCTGTTGGGGAGCAGGTGCGACTGATTGCTGAGGGTGTGCTTGTGGCACTCGGTCGACGCACCGAGACTGGCGTGCAGCCGGAGCGTGTCTTCATCACCCCGAATGCGGCGCCACCTGTGAAGGGCGCATGATGCCGCGCGCTGCTGAGGGATCGAAGCGCATGATCGGCTGGGAGGGGCTCGCGGGCGACGAACTCGCGATGGCGAAAGAGGGCGGTGCGGTGGTCACGATCGGCGTCTTCGATGGACTTCACCGTGGACATCTTCGCCTCCTCGCCGCGGCTGAGAGGCTGGCGCTCTCTGCTGGCCTTACGCGCGTCCATTTAGGCTTTGATCCACATCCGGATCTTCTCTTGCGCGGTTCGACACCGCTCCGACTCCTCGACCCGATTGAGTTTGAGATGCGGCTCGCTGGTGCGGGCGTTGAACACTGGTGCGATCTCCCATTCGATGAAGCGATGCGCGACACACCATGGGAGGAGTTCCTCGAGCGCGTCGTGGATCTGACCGGGGCGAAGAGCCTCGTCCTCTCCCCAGAGAGCGCCTTCGGGCGCAACCGTGAAGGGCGACTCGACCGCGTCCGAGCCTGGGGGGCGGGACGGGGGATTCAGGTGCATCCCGTGAGTGAGGCGCGCATTGGCGGCGAGAAGATCAGCAGCACGAGCATTCGCGCGGCGATCGCCTCTGGGGAGCTCTCCACCGCAGCACGGGCGCTCGGACGACCCCACGCCATCGTGGCGTCCGCGATAGAGGAAGTTGGAACCGGCCCCAATGGAACCCTCAACCTTGAATCCGATGGATTCGCCCTCCCCCCAGAGGGGGAGTACCAACTCCGCGTTGGGTTCGCCGCCCACCTCACGGGGCGTCTCCCGCTCACAGGACGCCTGATGCGGGGTCACCTCGACCCAGTGGCGGGGAGGCTCCAGATCGCCCCTGAGGGGCTCCAGCGCCTCCCTGAGGGGGGAGGGCGCCTCAGGGCTGCCCTCCTCGGGCGCCTCGCTGGACGGAGTGGGCGCTGATTGCTACGCTTCACGCATCCAAGAGAGATGTAAGTAGATGACGGGGCGACCTTGGAGTCCCCCAGACAGGAGAGAGAACCCTTGCCGCTAGACCGAACGACCACGGAGCGCATCGTTGCCGCAAACGGGCGACACGCTCAGGACACCGGCTCTGCCGAGGTCCAGATCGCACTCCTGACGGAGCGCATTGAGGGGCTCACAGGGCACCTCCAGACATTCAAGCAGGACAATCACTCGCGCCGTGGGCTCTTGAAGCTCGTCGGCCAGCGACGTCGCCTGCTGACCTTCCTACGACGCGAGGATGTGGCTCGACACGCCGCACTCACCGAGAAGCTCGGCCTTCGTCGCTAACCCCCGCTCAGCACCGCTGAGCAACTAGATCGGCCGGGCGCCATGTGGGCGCGGCCTGAAGAGGAGCAACATGGAAATCACAACCGTATCCGCCGAGTTTGGCGGCCAGACACTCACCATTGAGACGGGACGAATGGCACGCCTTGCAGGCGGCGCCGTGACGGTACGCTACGGCGACACCGTCGTCCTCGGCACCGCAAATCGAAGCGACCCACGACCGGGTCTCGACTTCTTCCCACTGACGATTGAATTTGAAGAGCGCATGTATGCGGCGGGGAAGATTCCTGGCGGCTACATCAAGCGCGAAGGGAAGGCGTCAGAGAACGCAACGCTCTCTGCGCGGCTTACCGACCGACCGATTCGCCCACTCTTCCCTGAAGGCTACAAGGACGACGTCCAGGTGGTCATCACGGTACTCAGCGCAGATCAGGAGAACGATCCGGATATCCTCGGGACGATCGCTGCATCAGCGGCGCTCACAATCTCGGAGATCCCGTTCCTTGGCCCAATCGGTGCCGTTCGCGTTGGCCTTGTCGACGACAAGTTCATCTTGAACCCAACCTTTGAGCAGCTTGAGACAAGCGACCTTGACCTTGTGGTCTCCGGCACAGCAGACGCCATCATGATGGTTGAGGCTGGTGCGAATCTGATCAACGAAGCGAAGATGGCCGAGGCGATTGAGTTCGGCCACGACGCCATCAAGGCGCTGATCTCCCTGCAGGAGCAGCTGCGCGCAAAGGTAGGGAAGGCGAAGCGCGTTCCGTACATTGAGCCTGGCGTTGACAGCGTCCTCACCTTCGCAGAGGCCGCCGCAAACGGCGCCGCCTTTGTTGTGGTGGACACTGAGACCACTGGCCTCGACGCGAAGCTCTCCGACCTCGTTGAGGTTGCCGCCGTAAAGATCAAGGGCGGCAAGATCACCGACCGTTGGAGCACGCTCGTCAACGCGGGAAATCCAATCGTCGGCGCGCAGATGCACGGCATCACCACTGCTGACCTGAAGAAGGGCATCGCACCAAAGGAGGCGGCGGAGAAGTTCGCCGACTTCGCGAAGGGGGCAATCATCGTTGGCCATAACCTTGGCTTTGATGTCTCCTTCCTTGACGAAGCGCTCGGCAAGGGCCGCAGCTTCGCCACGGAGCAGGGGCAGTACCTCGATACGTTTGTCCTCTTCCGTGAGGCGTACCCAGAGAGCGAGTCGTTCAAGCTCGGCGACCTGGCGCGCATCTACGGCGTAGCGACGGCCCCAACGCACCGCGCAGGGACCGATGCAGAGGCAACCGCAGAGCTGCTCCTCCTCCTCGCCGCAGAACTGCCAGAGCGACTCGCCACCCTCAAGGAGGGGATCAGCGACTCGATCCGTGCAGCCCGTAGCGGGAAGGGTGAACCGAAGGCGCTCCTCGAAGCGGCACGTCGCAAGGCGCGCCTCGGGAAGAACCTCTTCGGCTACATGCATAAGAAGACCGGTCGCGCCCTCACGATGAAGGAGGGGATCCGCATTGACGGCCGAAAGGTGGATCAGATCCGCCCGATCACCGTTGAGGTTGGAATCTTGCCACGTGCTCACGGCACGGGGCTCTTCACGCGCGGCGAGACGCAGGCGCTCAGCATTGCAACACTCGGTCCGATCGCCCAGGCACAGCGCCTGGATACGATCTCGCCAGTTGCAACGAAGCGCTACCTGCATCACTACAACATGCCGCCATACAGCACCGGTGAGAACAAGCCGATGCGCGGACCTGGTCGTCGAGAGATCGGACACGGTGCACTTGCAGAGCGAGCGCTCCTTCCGGTTCTTCCGTCGGCGGAGGAGTTCCCGTACACAATTCGCGTAGTTTCCGAGTGCGTCACGTCAAACGGCTCCACCTCGATGGCCTCCACGTGTGGCTCGAGCTTGGCGCTCCTTGATGCAGGCGTACCGATCAAGGCCTCTGTTGCCGGCGCAGCAATGGGCCTGATGTCAGAGCCAGGCGGCGAGTTCGTAGTCCTTACTGACATTCTCGGCAAGGAAGACGCGTTCGGCGACATGGACTTCAAGGTGACCGGCACCCGCGAGGGGATCTCGGCGCTGCAGATGGACATCAAGGTGCAGGGCATTACAGGAAAGATTATTCGAACAGGTCTGAAGGATGCGCTCGCTGCGCGACTTGAGATCCTTGACAAGATGGATGCGGTGATCTCAACGGCGCGACCTGAGCTTTCAGACTTCGCGCCGCGAATCACCACGATCAAGATCAACCCTGAGAAGATCCGCGACATCATCGGCAAGGGCGGAGCAGTGATCCGCAAGCTGCAGGATGACTTCCAGGTCAATATCAACGTTGAAGATGACGGAACCGTGCAGATCGCGTCAAGCGACCCTGAGCGCACCAAGCGTGCACTCGATGCGATTAACGGCATCACCAAGGAGGTCGAGGTCGGCACGTTGTATATGGGTAAAGTGACCCGCATCATGGGCTTTGGCTGCTTCGTTGAGATCCTTCCGGGCAAGGAGGGACTCGTCCGAATCAGTGAGCTCGCCGATTACCGTGTCAATACGGTTGAGGATGAGGTTGCCGTTGGTGACGAGATCATGGTGGTCGTCCTTGAGGTTGATCGCCAAGGGCGCGTCAACCTCTCGCGCCGAGCGGCAATGCAGCGCCATAAGGCCGCCCCAAAGGAGTAACGCCCTAAGGCTCTAAACCTGAGCAGTTATGAGCGACCCGCCGAACTGTCGGCGGGTCGCTCGTTTATACTTGCCGTATGAGTAACCCAGCGGGCGAGCAGGCGGAGGGCAAAGCGGACGGCTACGTCGTCGCCGTGGTTGGCGCAACCGGCCTTGTCGGTCGCACTATGATCAGCGTTCTAGAGCAGCGCAACTTCCCCGTGCGTAGGCTCGTCCCACTCGCCGCCTCTGCCGCTGGCCGCAGCGTCACCTTCCGCGGCGAACAGGTCGCCGTAGCTGAAGCAACACCTGACGCCTTCAGTGGCGTTGACATTGCGCTCTTTAGCGCCGGCGCTGATGTGAGTCTCCTCCTCGCGCCAGAGGCCGCGGCGCGAGGCTGCGCCGTGGTGGACAACTCAAGCGCCTGGCGGATGGATCCAACCGTGCCGTTGGTCGTCTCTCAGGTGAATGCGGAAGCGCTCAAGGGACATCGCGGGATCATTGCGAATCCGAACTGCTCCACGATGCAGCTTGCGCCGCTTCTTCAGGCGCTACACGCAGAGGCCGGCCTTCGACGCGTGGTTGTCGCCACATATCAAGCGGTCTCCGGTGCTGGCGCGGAGTCAGTCAGCGATCTGATCCAGCAACGAGCGGCCATTGTGGCGGGGGAGAAGCCTGTCTCTACGATCTACCCGCACGCCGTGGTCCTCAGCCCAATCCCTGCGATTG
>CALMIH010000177.1 GCA_937864085.1 uncultured Chloroflexota bacterium | reverse complement strand
GCGATGCGTGGCGCAACGTCCTTTGCGTACGTACGCAAGTACGCCTCCTTATCAGCAAAGACGCTCTGCACAGACAGCTCGCCCTCCAGATGCTGCACGTCAAACCTTCCACCCTCATCAAATGTACCGATGCTTCCAGGGAGCATAAGGACCGCCTGCTGGCCAGCCTGTTGCAGGTAATCAACCATCAG
This sequence comes from uncultured Chloroflexota bacterium, assembly GCA_937864085.1. Lineage (GTDB taxonomy): Bacteria > Chloroflexota > Limnocylindria > Limnocylindrales > Limnocylindraceae > Limnocylindrus. Next base: position 1,172 of record CALMIH010000177.1, on the reverse strand, counting down.
GCGTTGATCCGGAAAGATCGAATCCTCTGCGTTGTTGACATCGTTCCATTGGAAGAGCTCATCGTCCAGGAAGCAAGGGGGTCCTGCGGAGGGGATCACGACGCGAGGGCTGATGATCTCCACATAGCGAGCGGCACGGGCGAACTGTGCCGTGCGTTTCTTCTTTGCGAGCGCCTCCTTGGCGCGTTCAGGGAGTTCGTAGACCATCGGGTACCAGATGGCGCCGCTGAACTGCAGCAAACAGATATCGATCGCCCCTTGCACCAAGAGGCGATCAGGGTCGATCGGCCGGCTGTCATTCAGGTTGAGCAGGCGTTCTACGCCATCGTCCACGAGGAGGGCAGAGTCGCCGATCGGCCCATCTGTTGGCGCAGTGAGCGCCTCAACGACCAGCGTGAGGCCGCCGTGCTGCACAGGGACGCCTGAGACAGTCTCGATGAACCTGCTGAAGCCGAGCTCGGTGAGCGCCTCGCGCAACTCCGGGAGCGGGTAGGCGGGGAGGATGACCGTCGCCTCCTTGCTGCACCAGCGGGCGAGCCACTCGGGGTCGAAATGATCTCGGTGGAGGTGGCTGATATAGAGGTAGTCCGTAGCGCCTAGGGCGGCGTGATCAAGACCATCGTTTCTTGGGTATGGGAACCAGCCTGCGTAGTAGGCCGGGTTGAACCAGGGGTCACAGAGGATGGAGCCGTGGGCGGTATGAATCTTCACGCCAGCCTGAGCGATGAATTCGATCCGCATGGGGAGAGGATACGCCCTTGGAGGAGATTTCGTGCTCAGCCACCCGATATCTTCGTCACATAACTATCATTATCGGAACCAACAGGGAGGGTCTTGGCGCCTCCCCCTGAGCCCGTTAAAGCACTCGGCCGATCGCCCGCCGTTTCAACTGCTGCAGTTCTGCCGCTACATCTGTTGGCGCAAATCCCGTCACATGCAGCGCCGCATCTTCATATGCCACCTGGATCCCAGTCCGGGCCCGAAGCGCCTCAACTTCGCCGACCACCCCATACGGGAGCTCGAGGTCGATCGCGACCCCTTGCCGCTGCAGGACCTCCTCAAGGTGGCTCCTCAGCTCCGGGAGACCCTCCCCTGTTGCTGCGGCCACGCGGAGCGCCCCTTCAATGAGGGCGCCAGCATTCGGGCGGTCGCACTTATTGGCAACCGCGATG
>CALMIH010000176.1 GCA_937864085.1 uncultured Chloroflexota bacterium | reverse complement strand
CCCAGCCGACTGGAGGCGCTTGATGAAGGCGGGGATTGCCGACGCCTCTGCGTCGCAGCTGATGCGGAAGCCTGACTTCCCCTCCGCCTCAACCTTGAGGCCGCTGATCCCCGCTGACGCGGTGAGGCGCAGCGGCTTTCGCGCAACAAGCGCCTCAATGCGACGGCGACGGAATCGGACGAGCGACTCAACGCTCTCAAGTGCAACGAGCTGCCCGCCGCGCACGATGGCGACGCGGTTGCAGATGCGTTCCACTTCGCTGATGAGATGACTGCTGAAGAAGACGGTGCGACCGAGCGCAACGCGCTCCAGTAGTAGCTCTTGGAGTGAACGCTGCATGAGCGGGTCAAGCCCCTCGCTCGGCTCGTCAAGGACGAGCAGCTCTGGGTCAGTCTCCATCGCCTGGACCACGCCGATCTTCTGGCGCATGCCTCGGCTGTAGTCGCGGACTGGTCGCTTCAAGATGGCATCGGAGAGCTCGAGCGCCTCCATGATGCGATGGCGCAGCAGTGACGGGCGACCGCTCAGCTCGCGCATATGGTCGAGATATTCGCGACCACTCATGTAGTCATAGACGGCGAATCCTGAGGGGAGGTAGCCAACACGTCGGCGGATCTCTACCGAGTCCTTGACGACATCGAGGCCGAGGACACTCGCCGAGCCGCTCGTTGGGTGGAGGAAGCCGAGCAGGGTGCGGATTGCCGTGCTCTTCCCAGCGCCGTTGGGCCCGAGGAAGCCGAAGAGTTCCCCCTGCTTGATCTCTAGGCTGAGCGACTGCAGCGCCTTGATCTCACCACTCTTGCCGTAGTGTTTCGTGAGGGCACGCGTCTGAATCGCAAGGTTCGTATCGGTGGACATGTGCATATCGTACCCATACCCTTCGCGCTCGTCGCGGACTTTGACCGTGTGGCGGGGGAGCGCGTAGACTCTTCTTGGCACTCGGAGGGTTGAGAGTGCCAAGAGAGGGGGCCAGAGATGGTGCGACGACAGCGGCGAACGGGACTCCTTGACGACCGCGCCCGTCTGATCCTTCGTGCCCTCGTGGAGGAGCACATCCGCACCGCCCTCCCAGTGGGGTCGTCCTCTATTGCTGCCACCTATCGCCTCGGGGTCTCATCGGCAACGGTGCGTGGCGTCCTCGCCGAACTCGAGGAGCTTGGCCTCGTGGTGCAGCCGCACACTTCGGCCGGCCGCATCCCAACAGACCAGGGCTATCGCACCTACGCGGTGGAAATCGCCGTTCCTGACGAAGTGACCGAGATCGATCGACTCATGATTCGCCACCAGTTCGGCCAGGCCGAAGGCGGCGCTGATCAGTGGTTCCGCATTGCGGCGAGCACCCTGGCGCACTCCACGCACGTTGCCGGTCTCGCCACACCGATGCGCCCCACATCAGCAAGCCTTCGACACGTTGACCTGGTGAGCAGCGCCGATCGCTTGGCCACCCTCGTTGCCGTGGTGAGTGATGGCAGTGTGCGTCCCACACTCCTCCCGTTGCCAGAGGGCGTTGATCAGGAGCAACTCACCAGCATCGCGAACAGGCTCAATGCAACGCTGATCGGCTGCACCGCCGATCAGCTTGAGGCGCGCGCCAGCGCGCTCGCCGAATCCACACCGCTGCGCGCGGTGACGCACACCGTGATGGAGCGGCTCGCCCGGCTACTGCGCGAAGTGGACGCCGCCTCAGTGGAGCAGGTCTTCAGCGACGGCCTCCTCAACGTGATGGAGGCGCCAGAGTTCGCCGACAGTGCTCGACTCCGCAACGTCTTCACCGCACTCGAAGGGCGAGGTTATTTGGGCCAACTCGTTCGCGAAGTCTCACAGGGGAACAGCGTGCAGCTCTTTATCGGCACCGAGAATGCGCCGACCGAGATGCACGGCGTCTCGCTCGTCCTCGCCCCGTACGGGATTCCCGGTCGCGCCCTCGGCGTGGTCGGGGTGCTCGGCCCAACTCGGATGCCGTACCCCCGCGCGGTGGGGACGGTTCGCTACGTGGCCACCCTCCTTTCGGAGCTGGTCGGCCGCTTTCACGCCGCCTAGCCCGCACCCCTTGACGACCGCTCCCTGCCGTCGTATCCTCGCCCCAGTGAGTTAGCACTCGCATCAAGAGACTGCTAACTCGTGCGAGAGGTGGGGCTGAGCCCCGCACGAACACGAAGGAGAGCACGATGGCGGGACGACCCTGGACCACCAAGGAGCGCGAAGAGCCAGCTGGCGAGGTGGGCACGGAGCCGGTCGCCGCTGAGCAGGCCGCCTCAGGTCAGGCCGCCCC
>CALMIH010000175.1 GCA_937864085.1 uncultured Chloroflexota bacterium | reverse complement strand
AGCCGTACGTGGAACCCCATCCCAGAATCAGGAGGTCGCCCTCGGCGTCGCCCCACACCTCGGTGGCGGGGATGTCGCGCGCAACACGCGCCACCTTCTCGGCGCGCAGCAGATTCATGCGGTGATGGTTGTCTGGGTCGTAGCTGACGGTGCCGAGCTCGTCCAACTTCTCAAGTCCACCGATGCGATGCTCAAGACCCTTCGTCCCCGGGACCGCCCACGGGCGCGCAAGCGTCTCAGGGTCGCGCTGATATGGACGGAAGCCGCCACGGTCTGACGGCGGTGCGTTCTCTACGGCGATCGACGGAAGGTCGCTCGCCTGCGGAATCTTCCACGGCTCGGCGCCAGTGGCCAAGAAGGCGTCGCTCAGATAGACAACCGGCGTCATGTGCTTCAGCGCAATGCGCCAGGCCTCGATCGCCATGGTGAAACACTCGGCTGGCGTTGCTGGTGCAATCACCGGGATTGGCGAATCGGAGTTGCGTCCGAACATGCTCATCAGCAGGTCGCCCTGCTCGGTCTTCGTTGGCATCCCCGTTGATGGGCCGGCACGCTGCACGTCAACAACAACGAGTGGGAGCTCCACCATCACGGCGAGCCCAAGCATCTCCGCCTTCAGCGCCATGCCAGGGCCAGAGGTGGTGGTCATCCCCATCGCGCCGCCATACGCCGCGCCAACCGCAGCACCAATCGCCGCGATCTCATCTTCGGACTGCACCGTCTTAATGCCGAGGTGCTTGTAGCCAGAGAGTTGATGGAGAATGTCTGAGGCTGGCGTGATCGGATAACTCGCCAAGAAGAGGTCGCGCTGCGCTAGCGTTGAGGCCATCACAAAGCCGAGCGCCGTTGCCTCATTCCCCGTGATGTTGCGATAGGTCCCTGGCGCAAGGTGTGCTGGCGCAACGCGATAGTGCGTATGGAAGATCTCCGTCGTCTCGCCAAAGGCGTAGCCCGCGTTCAGTGCGCGCTTATTCGCCTCGGCGATCGCCTCCTTGCCAGCGAACTTCTCTGCGATCCACTTCTCTGTTCCGGCCATGGAGCGCTCGTAGAGCCAGAACATCACGCCGAGCGCGAAGAAATTCTTCGTCAGCTCAATCTGCTTGCTGGTGAGGCCGAGTCCTTCGCAGGCGCCCGTGACCATCGTGGACATAGGGATCTCGTAGAGGTTGTAGCCCTGCAGCGAACCGTCGTGCAGTGGGTCAACGGCGTAGCCCGCCTTCTTCAAGTTGATGTCGTTGAAGGCATCGGTGTTGACGATGATGCCGCCACCCGGAACCAGGTCACCAATGTTCACCTTCAGCGCGGCAGGGTTCATCGCCACCAAGACATCTGGTCGGTCGCCTGGCGTATGGATGTCGCCCGACGAGAAGCTGATCTGGAAACCAGAGACGCCTGGGAGTGAGCCGGCCGGCGCGCGAATCTCCGCTGGGTAATCGGGAAGGGTGGAGACGTCGTTGCCGAAGAGGGCGGTGGTGGCGGTGAACTGGCTGCCGGTCAGCTGCATTCCGTCGCCAGAGTCGCCGGCGAATCGGATCGTGACTCGATCAAGCTGGGTGACGCTCTCGGTCTGGTTGCCGCTCTTGGGGCTCGTCACGCTGCTCAATCCTCCGCTTCAGTCGCCAAGCTTGAAGGTCTCAGCGCGTCCGTCGTGCGCCGTTCCGTGAGCCTACCGCATCTGGGTACATCGCCTTAAGTTCGGCCAGGAGGCGCCGCTCGTCGCGCTTGCCGAGGAAGTGCCAGAGGAGGAAGGCGGTCACACCGAGCGTCCAGAGCACAGCGGCGGGGAGGATCGCTGGGTCCAGCTCCCCCGCCAACGTCAGGGCGTTGATGCGCGCCACGCCGGCCCCCCAGAGGAGTGCCGCGCCAATCGAATAGCCGAGCGTCATCACGCTGCCGTAGCCACTCACCCGACCGAACGAGAAGAAGGCGAGCTTCGGCGCATCGGCCGGGTAGAAGTAGGCCGCCTCAAGTCGGTGCGCTGGCAGCACGGCGCGCCCGAAGCGCGCGTTGATGGTGCGCTCAATGAACTCGGCGTGACGTCGCGCGAAGACGGTGTAATAGAAGGTGTATCCCGCCTCGAGGAAGGCGAATGGCACCAGGAACGGGATGATCGCCGCTGCAGGTGCAGCACCACTGAACGTGGAGAGGGCGAGCAGCGCCACGCAGGCGAGCCCCCAGCGCGTGATCTGCTGGAAGAAGAGCGTCGAATACGCGCTGAGCATGCCGCGCATACGCCGCAGCTGCTCCTCAAGGATTCGCAGTTCCGCCCGATTGCGTTCGTTCATAACTGCACTATAATGGCGCTATGAAGTTGAAGTCACTCGTCGCAGGGATCGCCGCACTCGTGATCGCCGCTGCATGCAGCGCCACCCCTGAACCGAGCAGCAGCCTCCTCTACGTTGCAACCCGCTCGTGGTCGAATGGCATAGAAGAGCGGGTGGAAGTCTTCTCGGATGGGAAGACGGTCATGACCCACGGGGATTACGACGAGCGCGTCACGCTACCTGGCGACCAGATGAGCGAACTCGCCGCAGCCGCCGCGCTCCCAATTGACGCAGGGAGCAACAGTGACGATCCGATCCTAGGGGTCACGATTGGCAGCGGCGCCGAGGTGCGGCCCGCCGCACTCACGCCAGGCTCCATCGCCGAACTACTGAATAAGCTGCTCGACTCCCACACGCTGCACGAGTAGCGCTCGGTCTAGCGCGCGCAGCTAGCGTGCGAGCGCGTCGATCAGGATCAGGTGTCGACCGAGCGGCTCTGAACGAATCCCACTGAACTTTGCGCCGAGCATCTCGCTCGTTGCCTGCTCCAGTGTGGCGGGATCAAGGTTCGGCGGGGCAAGATCAATGATTGCGAGGCGGCCACCCTTATCAAGCCAGCTGTGCGCAACCTCTACCTGTCGCGCGCGCGGCTCAGCGGCGAGCTGACTCAGAAGAAACGGAAGGAGAAGCAGGCCGGCTGGCGCACCCTCTGCTCCTTCTAGGAGCGCGCGCGGATGCAGGTGCGCCTTCATGCCGTGCGCCAAGAGTCGCTGCCGCGCGCGCGTGAGGCGATCTTCGCGCGCGTCATACGCGCTCACCTCGCCGCGCGATGCAAGGAGCACCGTCCAGAATCCGATCCAGGCGCCGAGCTCCACAATCCGGCCATCAAACGGAAGTGTGTCGAGCCAGAGCACCGCGCGATCGAGCTCTCCCTGCCACGTTGCACCAGCGAGTGGGCCACGATCGTACGGCGCACGATTTAGATACCACGCCTCTAACGCGTCTGGCTCTTCTGGCGGCGGAAGGAGGCCGAGTCGCGCCGGCACCGCACCAGCAGGATCACCACTCTGCGGAACGTCGCTCGATGGCGCGCGCGGCGCTGTAGCAACGGCAACGGGAATACCAACGGGTGGCGTGCCACCTTCGCCACGGCGACGCATCCCCTCTTTCAGTTTCGCCTTCAGATATGGCTGACCGGGTGCGCGCTCAAGGCATGACGCGCAGAGGAGTGTCCAGCGTTCGAGCGAATCTTCGGTGCGCGGTGCAACGCTGCTGCCGCACCATGAACAAGAGAACGGGGTGATCGCGCTCAGCGCGTCCGCCTCAGCGCGGCTTTGCCGCGTCGACCGCCGCTCGTGCTCCCGCCTTATCCTTGTACCAGTTGGCGTCGATCTGGATGTAGTTCGACCACTGCGCCGGTACTGATTCGGCTGGGAAGATGGAGTTCACTGGGCACTCAGGCTCGCAGGCGCCGCAGTCGATGCACTCGTCTGGGTCGATGAAGAGCTTTCGATCGCTCCCCTCTTCGAAGTGGATGCAGTCAACAGGGCAGACGGCAACACACGACCGATCAAGGACATCTACGCAAGGTTCTGCAATCACGTACGTCATCTTCTGCTCCCCTCTCTTAGGGCCGCACTAGGCGACCGATCTATGCGCCAGAATTTACCACTTCAGTACCCAGATCACATCCCAGACGCCTGGAATCCCGCGTCAAGGAAGCGGTCCGGCTCGTCCTGGAAGTCGAGCAGGCAACCACGGCCGCAGAAGTAGAAGCGCTCCGAGCCCGCCGCACCTGATTCAGCGACGCCGCTGTGGCGCCCCGCCTGGTTGGCGATTGGAAGGCTTGCAATATCAAGAAGTAGCGTGAGCGCCTCTGGCGCCACCTGAACCTCCATCCCGCAGACCGGATCGATTGCGATACTCACTTGGCCTCCCCCTTCTGTCGCTCTGCAAGCGCAACTTCGCGCCGCCGAATCTCGGCGAGCTCCCGCGCCAGTTCATCCGTATCGTAGCGCGACGCGGGTCGCTCCTCCGCGCGCATCCAGGCTGCGAGCACGGCGAAGATCGCCAAGAGGAAGAGGGCGTCCCCCACCAGCCACATCAGCGCGCCAGCGAGCTGCTGGTCTTCGAGCGGCGAGGGGCCCCAGCTCCGGTTCAGGTTCTCGTAGTGCGGATAGAGCACACGTGGCGACCACATGATCGCCACGCCGAGGAAGCTGTTCTGCGGCATCTGCGTGAAGAGATAGACGAGCGCCGCTGGCCGTGAGAGGCGGTGCCGAATCGGATCGAGCGAAAAGACGGGCGCCCAGAAGAGGAGCGCCGCAGTCAGATAGAGGAGATGCTCTAGGTCATGAATGAGCGAGTTCTCAAGCGCCACATCAAAGAGCGGCGAGAGGTGTGTCGCCCACATCACAAAGGCGAGCAGGATCCAGGCAACCAGCGGATGTGAGATCACCCCAACGGCGCGACTCTGTAGCAGCGCAAGGAGGCGTGCGCGCCAACGAGGCGAGGCGAGTCGCAGCAGTAGCGTCACCGGCGCCGCGCGGAGGAGGAGGATTGGGATCGGGAAGAGGAGGAGCAGGTGCTGCACCATGTGGATGCTGAAGAGCGTGGTGTCGTAGCGCTCAATCACTGACTGGAGCGCGAGGAGCAAGAGCAGCGCAGCCCCAAGTAGAGCCACGGTGCGCGAACGTGGCACCGGGTTCCCTGGGTGTTCACGCCGGATGCGACGCAGTGCAAGGAACCATGCAGCGAGCCCAACGGCGACGAGGAGCGTGATGATTGGCGGCGAGTACCAGTAGAGTGCCGCCGCCAGACTCGGCTCTTGGGGGAGGGGGCCGTGCGCTGGGAGCAGGGTGAGGAGGCTCATCCCCCATATATTGGTCCAGATCGGGCTTTTCGGGTCGCGCTACACTATGAGTATGAAATTTGCGGCTGCCTTTGGGCTGATCTTCGTCGTCATTGGATCCATCTACTACGTCGTCTCGAAGGATCTCGGCGGCGCCTTCCTGCTGATCGCCCTCGGCGTTGCGATGGGAACGATGGCGCTCATCTTGATCCACGCCATGAACTCCGAAGCCTAGAGAGGCGCAGAACGTGGATGCACTCCGCTCGTTCCTTGAGTGGGTGATCTCCCTTATTGGACCGCTCGTCGCACCCGACTGGGGTGCACTGATTAAGTTGATCCCGATCGGCGTCCTCGCACTCGTTGCAGGGTTCTACGCCTGGGTCTTCTTCCGCTATCGACGGGCCAGCCGACAGATCGGCATGCCGCCGCTCCCAGCGGTAAAGCCGCCAGCGGGCATCCACCTCCCTGGGCCAAGCCTTGCACCGTTCCTCATCTCCATTGCCGCCGCGGCGCTCTTCTTCTCCGTTGCGATGGGCGGCGCCGCACTCGCAGTCTCTGGCACCGCGATGGTCTTGGCGCTGATCGCTTGGGGTCGCGAAGCGGTGCGCGAATATAACGCGATCGGCGCTGCACACAGCGACGCGCTGCAGCTGCACGACCGAGCCTCTGCCACACCAACGGGTCCGCCAGCCGGCGTGCATCTTCCTGCCCCATCACTCCTCCCCTTCTTGGTGAGCGTCGCCGTTGCCGTCTTGCTGTTCGGCGCCGCGATCGGCCTCTCCTTCGTCCTCCTTGGCGCACTCATGACCGCCATCGCCTTGATTGCGTGGCTCCTCGATGCCGGTCGCGAATACCGCGCCGTAGAGGAGGCGGATAGCTCTGGTCACCTTGTAAACCCCGAGCCGAAGCGCGCGCCGCGCATCAGCCTCGCTCTCTTCTCGATCCTCTTCATCCTCATCGGAGGATCGCAGTTCGGCCTCTTTGCGCCAGCCGCTGGCGAAGGCGCTCCAGCACCAGGAGAGAGCGTCGCGCCCACTGAGGCGCCGAGCGACGGCATCACGGTGATCAGCGCCATGGCGGTGAAGTTTGAGCAGGCGAGCATTGAGCTCGCCGCAGACGTGCCGACACAGATCCGATTCCACAACATGGATGTCGGTATCCCGCACAATGTGGCGATCCATGAAGGGACGGTTGACGCGGTCGGCGCTGAACTCTTCCAGGGGGAGATCTTCAACGGCGACGATGAGCGCCTCTACGACATCCCGCCGCTCGCAGCTGGTGGATACGTCTTTGTCTGCACGGTGCACCCGAACATGGTCGGTGCGCTGACGGTGAAGTGAGGAAGCTCAGCGCACTCCTCGTGCTCGCACTTCTGGTGGGCGGCTGCCAAGCATCCGGAGAACTGATCGGACGAACGATCAGCATCAGTGGCGAAGCAACACTGAGCGATCCGCAGGCGAGCCTTGAGATGAGCGATCTCGCCGCCGGAAAAGATCGCATCTTGCTGAACTTCTGGGGGAGCTGGTGCGTACCGTGCCGTGATGAGATCCCACTCCTCGCCGCATATGCGGCAAGTGCCGCGCCGCAGGCAACGGTCGTTGGCGTTCTCTATAGGGATGCGGCGGGACCCGCCGCTGAGGCGGCGGAGCAGCTCGGCGCAACCTGGGAAAACCTCGTTGATGCGGACGGCACGATCGCCGGACAGATTCCCGTGAATGCGGCGCCGCTCACCCTGCTGCTCAACGCGTCAGGGGAGGTCCTTGATTACCAGGTGGGGCCATTCGCCTCGCTGGAGGAGATTGACGCGTTCGTATCAGGGAAGTAGCGGTTGGTTGCGGGGGATGGGTTCGAACCACCGACCTTACTGGAAAAAACCTATTCGCAGTAGTCGCTTGTCTGTCCATTTTTGCTGCCATCACGAGAAGGCAGTGCTTTTACCGCCAAGCTGTCAGCTTCAGGCAGTGAATCAAGCCAACATATACCGTAAGAATCTGCTGGATACTCAGAATGAGCGCTCGCCCAAGCAGGATCTTTCGATGCTTCATTTTTCTGGCGCATATCGTAAACGCCAAAATCTACAAACACATTATTGAGAAATCCAACTTCCGTGGCAATCACTTCACCGACCGTTACAGCGACGGGCGGACTTACTGGGTCAGTGCGAGTGTCTTCCTTTATCGGAAACGCATTCACTACCGCTTCAAACTTGGCGGTCAATTTTCTTAAATGATCGAATCGGAACGAGACCCCACAATCTCCATCAAACTCAAAGAGATACTGAATCTCGCCCATCTCTCTATAGCGAACAACACGGGTGATCTTGCCATCTAGTGGGATCTTCACCGTTACCGAATTATCGGTCGCATTATCAAAACCAAAACCACCGTGAGCTTTGTAATTTCCGCCTCGCTCCTGTCCCGGATAAAGAATCGATGTGACCGTTGATAGGTCAACCGGCGTTTGAAGAAGTGGAGTTGGACACGATGACTGTGGGGTAGACATTTCGGTCGGAACAGGTTGCGGAATATCCATAAATCCTTCAGGCGCTAGAGTGGCTTCCGCGCTCCCGCCGCCGCACCCCGTTACCAGGAGCACCGCGGTGAGCCCAAGCGCCGTGAGGAGTTTCATACCCGCAGTCTAACGCGTAGCACCGCTGGAGGAGATTGACGCGTTCGTATCGGGGAAGTAGGAGTTGGTTGCGGGGGATGGATTCGAACCACCGACCTTCGGGTTATGAGCCCGACGAGCTGCCACTGCTCCACCCCGCTTGCGGAGTATCGGCAGTTCGGCGCGTTGCGTCAAATCCCTCGCTCAGGCTGCGCGTGACGACGAAGGAACTCGCCGATCGGTAGCCGTGCACCGAAGCCTTCACCAAGGCTGTGTGCATACGAGACGTCCTCGCCGTCCGCCTCCTCCCAACAGAGCAGGAAGGGTCGCCCAAACGCCGCCGCTGGGAAGTCAATCAGACCGCGCTCAATATCGCGCAGCTCAATCCCGCGCGACGCAACGCGATCAACGCTCGCCTGCATCTGATCAACGAGCGCGCGGATGCGCACCTCAACGAGCGAACTGGTGACGAGCGCCTCCTGGGTGGCGCTATCTGAATCAATCGCCTGAAGGTCGCTCTGGTCGCTCCCGCCTGGCCGAGCGCCGGCGCGCTCCAGCCTGCGGAGTCGGAGCAGCTCCTGCTTCAGGCCCTCAAGGGCGGCGCGCTGCTCGCGCAGGAGCGCGATCAGGGGACGCAGTTCGGTAAGGGCCTGCGTTGCCGCCTCAATGGACCATTCACGCTTCATGCGGCAATTCTCCCACGAAGACGACCCGCCGACCAGCGCGTCGTGGGAGAATCTGCGCGGGCCGGTAGCTCAGAGGTAGAGCAGGGGTCTTTTAAACCCTTGGTCGCGGGTTCGAACCCCGCCCGGCTCACCAACTCCTATGCGCTCCCCCGTCGCCGAAGCAGGCGCTCGGCGCCCAGATAGAGGAGCGCCACGACGTACCCGCCAACGATGACGCCGAGCATCAACATCAGGACCGAGGCGTATCCGTACTTAATGACGTTGAAGAACCCATACGGATAGACCGAGGCAATCGCGCCGTGCAGCAGCGTGTAGGCCAGATACGCAATCGGGATGATGAAGACGACGAACGTATCGCTGAGCGGGAATCGGCCGCGCGGCCCTGCGATGGCCCAGACGAGGATAGTCAGCACGGGGGTGATGTAGTGCTGCAACAGATTAGTCAACGCGTACCAACTCTGCGGGTTTGCTGAGCCTGCGAGGAGCAGGTGGTAGAGCACCATCGTCATCGTGATCATCAGTAGTCCAGTGTTCCGAAGGCGGTTGAAGATTCGACCTGTGCGTTCTGGGTTGAGGTAGAGCGCCGTCAGGGTGATTGCCACCACAATGTTGGACCAGGTGGTGAAGTAGCCGTGGGAGTCATACACGCGACCGATGGCCCCAGCGAGTCCTTCTGCATGGCCACCAAACAAGTTACTGCCTGGGTCGTATGGAGTGCTCCGCGGCACTAGGCCGAAAATGTTCACTACCTGCACCATGCCGTAGCCGAGCCACGCGACGAACGCGTTGATGCCGTAGAGGCGCTTCGCGGTTGCTGTGTTCATGCTTCCTCCCACTTCACACCCGGGCAGGTGTTTCGCGGAAGTATACGGCGGTGGCGAGCTGAACTAGCGGGCGGATGCGCCCTTGCGGCCGCGCAGGCGGCTCACCCATGCGCCGAAGCGCTCGCGTTGCGCATACGCAACGGCGGCGGCGAGGAGGAGGACGAAGTTGAGTGTCCATGCGCCGGCGGCGGAGAGGAAGCCGATCTGCTGGCCCACTTCGCCAGGGAGTGCGAGTCCTGGCACGGTGAGGCCGAAGAGTCCGGCGCGGAAGACTGGCGCCTTCGGCGATGTGCCCGCGCTGAGCGCGGTGGTTGCCGGAACGCCGCTCGCATCTTCACCCCCGAGAAGGAGCGCCTGCGGTCCAACCACCACGCCGCTCGCGTTGACGCGCAGCTGATCGGCGGGGAGGTTCACCTGCTCAACGGTGTACCAAGTAGTGATGCCAGTCGCGGCGGCTGGTGCGGTCCAGTAGACGCTGCCGATCGCCACGCCGTCCTGTACGCCGCCCGCAACGTAGAGGGTGCCGTTTGCACTCCAGAGCGCCGCACCTTCGCGTGGCGTTGGGAGATCCCCTTCGCCGCTGGTGGCGCTCCACTTGTAGATGCTGCCGATCGCCGCATCACCCTGCTCGTCAGGTGTTGCGGGGGCTGGCGCGCTGTGGCCTGTTGCTGGGCTCTTCGCCACGGCGATGTCGCCACGGAGCGAGACGCCGGTCACGCCGTCTGCGTCCCGTCCACCCCAGAGCCAGATTGCGTCGCCCACCAGTACTGCCGCGGCGTTGGCGCGCGGCTCAGGGAGCGGCGTTGCCTCCTCCCATGCGCCAAGTGTTCCATCGCCCTGCAGTGTGGCCTTCCAGACGCTCGTCTGCGGTGCGTTGCTCTCATCAGCGCCGCCAAGGAGAATCAGGCCATCGCTCACTGTAACGACTGATGCCCCGCTGAGTGGCGCAGGAAGCTGTAGCGCATCAACTAAGGTCCACATCGTGATGAGACCGGTGACGGTGTCTGGCTTTCCAGCGTAGACCGTTGTGGTTGCGCTCTCTGTTGCAGAGGTTCCGCCAATTACATATGCGGTACCGGCGAGATATGCGGCGGCACTCAGAGCGCGCGGCTCTGGGAGTGCTGCTGCGGCGCTCCAGGTGCTGAGCCCATCTGGGCCGATCGCTGCGGTGGCAACGTTGGCAATATTGGCAAACTCATCTTTTGCGTCAGCGGCTCGACCGCCAACGTAATAGAGATGCGTTCCCACCTGGAGCAGTGCGCCACCCTCACCCGCGCCTGGAAGCGCTGCGGCAGGGCCGCTCTTCCACGGGATCAGTGCGCCAGCGGGTGCAGGGCATGGGAGCCCCTCATTCTCTGCGGGGCAGATATTGACCAGCGAGACCGCGTTCAGACCAAGGTCAACAGTTGGTGAGACGGTGAGGTAGTAGGCGCGGTCTGGGATGTATCCGAGCAACAAGATGATGACGAGCGTCCAGAGCACGGCACGGAAGGTGGCCCAGCCCCAGCCGGCGGCGTCGAAGAGTCCAAAGAGGACGCGGCGCGGAGCCTCGCTCAACGGCGCGACTGACGATCCACTGACTGGTGCTGGCAGGCTGCTCATCACTTCACCGTCAGCGTGCCGACCATGTTCGGGTGCACGGTGCAGATGAAGACGTAACTGCCAGCGTTGAACGCAGGGATGTCGTACGTCTGCTGCGCGATGCCAGGGAAGATCGCGCCAAGATAGAGCTCCTTGCCAACGGAAGTGACCGAGCCTTCATGGATGGCAACGTTGTGTGGGATCCCTGCATCTTGATTGTCAAAGACGATCTGGAAGCTCTTCCCTGCGTCCACGGTGAGTGTGGTGAGGTCAAACTTCACACCCATCGCAACGATCGTGTACGAACCACCCACTCCACCACTCGGTGCAACGGATGGGCTGACAGAACCGCCGGATGGTGCCGGGGATGGAGAGACGGCGAAGGCATCCTTCCAGCAGGCTGGCACGGGCGTTGCATCCGCAGCAGGCACGTAGGCCGGATCACGCCAACCGGTGACCTTCACGAGTTCGCCCGTTGCTGGATCGCGAACCTCAACTTCGTCACTGTTGCTGGCGCGCACCCAGGCGATCAACTCTTCAATCTCACGATAGTTCAGCGGTCCGCCGTTGGTATCTGCCCAGACACCCATCAGCGAGTTCGCATCGCCACAGATGTATCGACCACCAACGGTCAGCACATTCATCAGGTAGGAAGGTGTCAGGTGCGAGAGGAGCTTCCCCTGCTCGTTGAGAACCGGACCGATGCCGCCCTGCCCCTGCGCACCATGGCAGCGTGCGCAGTTCGCCTCATAGAGGTTGTAGCCACGCTTCACCGTTTCCAGATACTGCTCTTCACGCGCCGCCTCAAGCCGTGAGGAGCCAACGACGCCAGGGAGCCCCTGATCGTAGAAGGCATAGACGATGACAAAGAGGGTGACGATCGCAACGCCGAGGAGCGCCGCCATGCGCGACGAGCCGCTCTGACTGACGATCTTCGCCGCGCGCTCAGCGGTGAGGCCGTGCGTCTGGATCGGCGCAGGGCTGGAGAGGCGCGGCGTTGGCGGCACGCGCTTCTCGCTTGGAGCTGGAAGGTTGCGCTGCTCGTCTGTCATTTAGATGCACCCCGTTGCGGCGCGCGGCGCCTCAATGCCTGGCTGGCCAAGCGGGATCGGCATATTGCCGAGATTGATCTTCCCCGTGTCCAGCGTCAGCACGCCATTCGCATCAACAGTGAGCGAGAAGCGATCCATGCCGCGCGGTGCAGGACCAACGCCGTCCGCCTTGGTGCCGAGTCGGTCGTAGCGACTGCCGTGGCAGGCGCACTCGAGCCAGTAGGTCTTAATGCACGGATTCGGCTTGCAGCCAAGGTGCGGGCAGCGCTGATAGAGGGCGCGGACATTCAGCGCCGTTCCGTCGCCGGTCAGATCCTCACCAGAGACGAACTCTGGTCGCGTAGCGTCAACGAGCATGATGAAGGCGCGTGCCTCCTGGAAGTAGACCGGGTAACCCTCGGCGAATGGGAGGCCAGCGTTCTGATTCTTCAACGTGTCAAAGGTGCCGACCTGAACCTTGCCGCCGAATCCGCCCTCAAGGTTTGGCCAGAGGAAGCCGAGCGTCCCCGCCGTTACTTCAAGAAGCCAGAGTCCAAATCCTGCGCCGATGGTGGTGCGCATCAGTCGGCGTCGCGAGATCCCCTGCACCTCTTCGTGACGTAGCGCTTTGATCGTCTGCGCGGTCAGCGCCTTCGACTGATCTGCTGGTTCAACTTGGTAGTGGCTCATCAGTGCGCTCCGATCACAAGCTGAAGAAGAAGCCGTTGACCCACGGCAGGATGAAGGAGTAGCCAGGACCACGGAAGAAGATGCCGATGAAGGTCACAACGAGTCCGAGCGCCCAGAGGATGGAGAAGAGCGAAACCTCAAGCTTCCGATCCGATGGTCGCGTGCTGTGAATGTTGCGGCGATCCAGATACGGGATCAGCGCGCTGCCAACAAGGATGCCGATCGGCGAGAGCGCGCCAGCAACAGTTGGATGGAAGTACGCGAGCAACTCTTGCAGCCCCAAGAAGTACCACGGCGCCTTGGCAACTGCCGGCGTGACATTTGGATTAGCAAGCTCTTCAAGTGGTGCATTGATGAAGAGGCCGAGCAGCAGGAGCAGGATGCTCATTGCTACAGCAGAGAAAAACTCAATTGTGAGCAGGTGCGGCCAAGTCATCACCGTGTCATCTGGCTCTTTCTGGACGCGGACAACCGCGTCCTGTTTCACCAGCGCAAGGAGTCGATACGGTCGTGCCGCCATTGGGACGCGCTGCTTATCAATCTCCGTACGTCGCGACGGATCAACCGGCGCAACGGGTGCTGGGCGCTGCTCGTCGCTCATCGCTGCGCCTCGCTCATAGTGGCCCGCTGATTCCGCCGTCCTTGCGGATCCGCCAGAAGTGGACCGCCAGGAAGACTGCGGCGAGAAGTGGCAGCACCATCACGTGCAGCACGTAGAAGCGCAGCAGCGTGTTCTGGCCCACCTCAAGTCCGCCGAGAAGTAGGAGCTTGGATGGCGTGTTGAAGAGTGGCGCGTAGCCGGCCATGTTTGAACCGATCGTGATCGCCCAGTAGGCGATCTGGTCCCACGGCAGCAGGTAGCCGGTGAAGCTGAGCATGATCGTGAGGAAGAGGAGGAGGACGCCAACCACCCAGTTGAATTCGCGTGGTGGCTTGTAGGCACCGTGATAGAAGACGCGCATCATGTGGAGGAAGACGAAAAAGACCATCAGGTGCGCCCCCCATCGATGGATGTTGCGCGTGATCTGTCCGAACGGGACGAGCGTCTGGATCTTCAGAATGTCTGAATACGCCTGCGTTGCTGACGGGGCGTAGAAGAACATCAGATAGACGCCAGTGACAGTCAGGACGAGGAAGAGGAAGAAGCTCAAGCCGCCAAGGCAGAAGGTGTAGGCGAACTTCACGGCGTGCTGTCGCACGCGCACTGGGTGAAGGTGGAGGAAGACGTTGTTCATCACCGCATAGGCGCGGCTCCGCTCGTCGTTCGGGTAGGCGTTGCGGAAGATGGAGCGCCACGCGGACGAGCGGCGGATCGCCTGGTCTACGCGTCCGATAAGGCTCACTGTGCCCCTCCCCCTGTGCCGGCGACTCCGGCCAACTGCCCATCTCGGTAGGACTCCTTATAGAGGCGACCATCCGAGCTGATCTCCTGTAGTTCGAACTTCTCCATCGTAATAGCGTCGAACGGACAGCGCTTGACGCAGAGGGCGCAGCGGATGCAGCGCTCCTCGTCCAGGATCATCGCCCCCCCGTTCTCCCAGCCGTACGCCTCGGAGAGCTCAGGGAGCGCCCCCTCGGACTTCAGCTGATTGATGTCCACCATGTGGATGACCCCCTCGGGGCAGACGTCGGCACATGCGCCGCAGAGGACGCAGCGCATCGGATCAAACCAGATGTTGTAGTTGCACATCAGGCAGCGTGTGCTCTCCGCAACCGCCTGCTGCGCGCCATACCCAAGCTCCACCTGCGTCGTGAAGTTCACCGTGGCATCTCCCGAAGGGAGTCGCTCGGCGAGCGGCAAGACCGGGATGTGTTGACGTGGGATGCGGTCGTAGAACTCTGGCATGTCGTGGCGCCACGAACTGGTGATGCGCACATTCGCATCAACAACCACCTGCGTTGCGCCGGCAAGGTAGCGATCAATCGCATAGGCGCACTTCTTGGCGTGACCCGCCGCCTCAATCATTGTGGCGGGGCCAGTGACAAAGTCGCCACAGGCCCAGACGCCACGAATGTTCGTGGCGTACGTTGCCGGATCCACCTTCACGCGACCGCGCGCAACCTCAAAGCTGCTCTGCACTGGAAGGAAGGTGAGGTCGGCCGCCTGCGAGACGGCGGGGATCACCGTGTCCGCCTTCAAGATGTACTCCGAACCCTCAATTGGAACGGGGCTGCGTCGACCAGATGCGTCTGGTTCGCCGAGACGATTCTTGATCATGCGCACGCCAGTGATCTTCCCGTTCTCGCCGATCAACTCAAGTGGTGACACCAGGAAGGCCATGTCAACGCCCTCGCGCTCCGTCTCGCCGAGCTCCTCTTCGTCAACCACGAGCTCTGAACGAGTACGGCGATAGGCGATGGTGACGTGATCAGCACCGTGGCGAAGTGAGGTGCGCGCGCAGTCCATCGCGGTGTACCCACCACCGATGACCACGATGTCGCGGCCCACGCTGAGCGGTTCGCCAAGGTTGGCGCTCTTCATAAAGTCCACGCCGTAGACGAGACCCTCGAGGTCACTCCCTGGCACATCGAGTGCAACCGGGTCCATGGCGCCGGCGCAGATGGCGATCGCGTTGAAGTCTTTCTGGAGCTGCTCGAATGTCACGTCCCTGCCGATCTGCGTGTTGTAGACGAACTTCACGCCGAGCTGCTCAATAAGGCGAACGTCAGTCTCAATCGCCTCGCGCGGGAGGCGGAAGGCAGGGACGCCAATCAGCATGGTGCCGCCGCCGTACGGGAGGCTGTCATAGACGGTGACCTGGTAGCCCTTGACGGCGAGTTCACGCGCAACGGAGAGGCCAGCAGGTCCGGCGCCAACCACCGCCACACGCTCGGCACGCGGCGTGATCTGCGGTGCAACGTCAGGGATGCCGGAGGCGGCGTGCCACTCCACGAGGAAGCGCTTCATGGCGCGGATCGCGAGCGGGCGATCAATGTCGCCGCGGCGACAGGCGCGCTCACATGGGGCAGAGCAGACGTAGGAGCACATTGCGGCGATCGGATTCGGATCGCGGGAGAGGAGGTAGCCCTCTTCGAAGCGCCCTTCGGCGGCGAGATTCAGGTAGCCGCGGCAGTTGGTGCCAACGGGGCAGGCCTCTTGGCACTCAATGTTGCATTGAAGCCATGAAGCATCGACCGGCTGTACCAGGAAGTCCTGCGTCTGAAGGGCCACAATCAACCTTTCTTACTGACGACGTGGACGCTCAATCTCTTCCTGAATTCTAGCAGGGGCTCCTCGTGGACGCCTTCGGCGAAAACCCTCCGTTTCGCTCGGATTTCGTGCGGGGCTAGCCCCGCTGCGCCGTGATCTCGGCGAGCACTTCCGCCGCATGACCCGTAGGGGTGACGCTCCCCCAGACACGCGCAATGTGGCCGTTCGGGTTGATCAGGAACGTCACGCGATGCGTCCCCGTGAAGGTCCGCTCGCCGACCGTCCGCTCCCCCCAAACCCCGTACGCCTCGGCAACGCTGTGGCCCACATCGGCGAGGATCGGAAAGTTAAGTGAGAACTTGTCGCGGAAGGCGGCCTTGCTCTCCTGGTCGTCGGGGCTTACGCCCCAGACGATGGCGCCCGCGTCGTGCAGTGCGCGCTCTGCGTCGCGGAACTCACACGCCTCAATGGTGCAGCCCGGAGTGTCGTCCTTCGGATAGAAGTAGAGGACGAGCCAGCTCCCCGCCGCAACGGTGAGCGTTCGCTCGGTGCCATCCGCGTCGCGCAGGGCGAAGTGCGGCGCTACGTCGCCTGCAACCGGTCGCGCGTCGAGTGGACTCATGAACCGAGTGTAATCGTCTCGATCACGACGCGTGCAACGCTGAAGAGGAGCCCGCCAGCGCTGAGCAGAATCAGCAGCAGGTCGGCGCGCCCGAAGCGCGAAGGTCGCAGCGCCGTGGCGGGTTGCAGCCGTGACGGGAGGCGAACGGCGCGGACCTCAAGGGCGGTGGCAAGGCGCGGGACGGCACGGATCGCCGCATCAAAGAGGTCGGCGAGGAGGAGAGGATCAACGCCACGCTTCGCCAGGCGGCGAATGGCGCGACGCTCACGCGCCTCACTCATCAGTGGCGGGAGCGTTGCGGCGCTCGCAAGAAGTGTCAGCGTTGGCGCGAACGGTGCGCGCAGGTGTTGCATGGCGGCATCGGCGAGGCGGAGCGGTTCAAACGGTCGCAACAAGACGAGGCTCCCTGCGGCGAAAGCCAGGAGTCGCACCCCCGCGCCGAACGCCGCCTCTGGCGTTGCGCCGCCGAGGAGATTCGCAAGCACCATTCCAAATATCGCTGGCACTAACGCGGCGGCGAGTCGGAGCGTAGAGATCAGTTGCACCCCAGAGCTCCAGGCAACGATGAGTGCGGGGAGGGCAACAGCACCTTGCGCCAGCGCCGTTGCTGGACTGATCAGCGAGAGGAGAAACCAGAAGACGGCGAGACCGAACCGTGTGAGCGGATTGCTGACGCCAAGTAGCCGCTTCACCGGTGCTGGTGTGAGCAGTTCGCGCGCCAGCTCAACACCTCGTTCAGCGAGTGGCTGCTCTATTGACTCTTCAGCACGAGCCGTACCTTCAGGGTGCTGCAGCACGCGGGCGTGACGCATCTGCAGACGCGCATCATGCGTTGCCACCAGGAGCGCAACGCCGCGTGCCGCAAGGCTCGCCAAGAGCGCGCTGACGCGCGCCGCCGCCTCGTCATCAAGACCGAGTGTTGGCTCATCCGCAATCAGCAGATCCGGTTCGGCGGCGGCCGCCACCACCAGCGCCAGGCGACGCCGCTCACCATCGGAGCAACGCGCGGCGGAACGATCCAACAGATCTGCAACGTTGAGCGCCGCGGCAACTTCTGCGGCGCGCGGCCACTCACCTGCTGGCAAGAGCTCATGCACTGAGCGCGCGCCAAGGAGCAGCCCAGGATCCTGCGGCGCATAGCGAATACGGGACGCCGTGACGTGCCGTTCACCCGCATCAGCGCTAAGCGTTCCCGCAGCAAGGGCGAGGAGCGTGGACTTCCCACTCCCCGTCTCACCGCGGACGAGCAGCAGCTCACCTGCGTGCAACGTGGCACTCACCCCGCCAACTCCGTGGCGAGCCGAACTTGTGGCGGCGAAGAGCTGGAGGAGCACAGGGCCGCGCTGTTCCATTAACTGTTCAACTGGTTGGTACGGTGGTTCCACTCGTTGTGCGGACGGATCAACAGCGCGGCCGCGATCAAGATGAAGGCGCACCGTAGCGGCGCTGAACTGCGTCACGTCGTGCGTCACGATCACACGCGTCGCGCGCTGCTCCATCAGCAGTGCGGCGAGGGCGCCCACACGTGTGGCATCGAGTCCGGCGAGTGGCTCGTCGGCGATCACGAGTCCGGGTGTGGAGACGAGTGCGGTGGCGACAGCCGCCTGGGCGCGCTCTCCACCACTGAGGCTCGCCACGTCGCGTTCCGCCGCGTCGCTCGGGAGGCCGGCGGAGGTGATCGCCGCGTGGGCACGCGACGCAAGAAGTTCGGCAGGCACGCCGCGCGACTCGAGTTCGCCGGCCAGCGCTTCGGCCGGGAACACGTGCCCGCCGGTGCCGCCAGTCGCCAAGACAACGGGCCCGCCGTGCGCCATCACACGGCCTCCCTCAAGCCGGCGTGCTCGCGCGTCAGCGACAACAGCATGCCGAGGCAGATCGCCATGGCGAGCGCCGAGGACCCACCATAGGAAATGAACGGCAGCGTCATACCTTTGGCGGGAATGAGCTGGATGGTCGAGGCCATGTTGATGGCCGCCTGCAGGCCGAACTGCACGGCAAGACCGGTGGCCGCCAGGGTAATGAAGAG
>CALMIH010000174.1 GCA_937864085.1 uncultured Chloroflexota bacterium | reverse complement strand
GGTCGATCACGGCTAGCATCCGCGCCACTCCCGCACCCGTTAGAGCCGATAAGGCCACGCGATCATCGGCGCGCGACGCGGTGCCTGTGATGCGTAGACGGTCATCTTCCGTCAGCAAATCAATCTTGTTCAAGGCCTCGACAATCGGCTTAGCTTCACTGGCTTTCTCGGGGTCGATCCCTAAAAACGCCAGCACTTCCTCAACATCTTTCTTCTGGGCCTCGGTTTCCTCGTGGGCCACATCGCGCACATGGATGATCACATCGGCTTCCAGCACTTCTTCCAACGTGGCGCGGAACGCTGCCACCAATTCGTGCGGTAGATCCGACACAAATCCAACCGTGTCAGACAAAATAACCGAGCGACCCGACGGCAATTTCAATTGCCGCATGGTCGGATCAAGCGTTGCAAACAACTGGTCCTTCGCGACCACACCGGCCGAGGTCAGTGTATTGAACAGCGTCGATTTGCCAGCGTTGGTGTAGCCGACGATGGAGGCGAGCGGCCAGAGATTGCGCTGGCGGCCCTGGCGCTGCGTCGAGCGCTGCCGGCGGACGATTTCGAGTTCGCGGCCGATCTTCAAGATGCGGTCCTGCACGCGGCGGCGGTCGGTCTCGAGCTGTGACTCACCAGGGCCGCGCGTCCCAATGCCACCACCGGTGCGTGAAAGGTGCGTCCACAGCTTTGTGAGGCGCGGAAGCTGATACTCAAGTTGCGCAAGCTCAACCTGTAGCCGTCCTTCGTGTGTCCGCGCATGCATCGCAAAGATGTCAAGGATAAGACGGCTTCGGTCAATCACCTTCACCTCAAGGACCTCTTCAAGGCCGCGCTGCTGTGTTGGTGAGAGTTCGTCGTCAGCGATCAGAAGCGTGAACCCGGTCTCCGCCTTGGCGGCAAGTAACTCGCGCGCCTTGCCGGCACCGATATAGGTATCTGGATCGGCGTGCCGTCGCTGCTGCCACTCGGCGCCAACAATTGCTGCGCCAGCGGTACGCGCGAGGCTCGCCAACTCTTCAAGGCTATCCTCTGCCGGCCAACCAGGGTCACTCCCCGTGTCTACGGCAATCAAAAACGCACGCTCAACTGGTGGAGCAATCTCAATCGGTGTTCGTCGCTGGCGCACTGTGCGCTCCCCCACTCTACGCTCCAGTCTGCTCGATCAGCGTCCGTGCAAGCGCGTGAAGATCAGCGGCAACACGTGCAGTGGTCTGGCTGCTGCCGGCATTGATCGTGGTGCTAATTGGCTCTCCGCGATACCAGGTGCGCTGTCGACGCGCATAGGCCCAACTCCTTCCGCTTGAGTGCGTGATCGCCTTCTCCTCGCTGATCTCACCGAGACGATACTGCAGCGCTTCGCGGTAGCCAATACCCGAGAGGGCTGGCGTCTCGGCTGGAAGACGGGCTGCAAGCGCCTCTGTCTCTGCAACGAGGCCGTTAGCAAACTGCGCAGCGGCTCGTTCAGCGATCGCGATGCGGTGGGCGGCGCTATCTGGCTCGTCAAGGAGGACGTACGCGTTTGGGCCGCTCCACGGCTCCTCCTCGGTGGCGGTGGGGTCTCCTCCGAGTTGTGCGATCTCGAGCGCGCGCAGCAGTCGCCGTGGGCTCGCGGTCGCAACGGCATCTGCCGCAGCGGCGTTCAGCCCGCGGAGCTGCACCTCAATATGCTCGCGACCCTCTTCGGCAAGCTCACGCTCAAGGCGCGCCCGAAGCTCAGGGTCGTGCGGACGTGCGCCACCGGTCAGAAAGCCACGAAGTAACCCTCGGTGATAGAGGCCGGTCCCGCCAACCGCAATGGCGATCTGCGGCGCGCCGCTCGCTGTCGGTGCACTAATCGCCTCGCGTGCGATCGCGAGCCAGTCGTAGAGGGTGAAGGGTTGATCAGCCTCGGCAACGTCGATCCCTGCGTGGGGGCGACGCGCACGCACCTCAGCTGAGAGCTTATCCGTGCCGATATCGAACCCACGGAAGACCTGCCGTGAATCGGCAGAGACGAGCGTAAAGCGCACGCCATCACGATCGAGCAGATCGGCGAGGGCGAGCACCGCAGCACTCTTCCCTACCGCCGTGGGGCCGGCGACGGCGAGGAGGGGCGTTGCCCGCTCAGCGGGCGTAATCAACCGCCCGCGTCTCCCGAATCACGGTGACACGAATCTGCCCCGGATATGAGAGCTGCTCCTCAATGCGTTTCACAACGTCACGTGCAATCTCTCGCGCTCGTTCGTCGTCAACGTGATCTGGTCGAACGAGGATGCGGACTTCACGTCCAGCCTGAACGGCGTAGACCTTCTCTACCCCCTCAAAGCTCATCGCAATGTTCTGCAGATCCTCAAGGCGACGCAGATGTGCCTCGGCCTGATTACCGCGAGCGCCTGGTCGTGCGGCGCTGATTGCATCAGCAACCTGCACGATTGGTGCCTCACGCGCCGTGCACTCCACCTCCTGATGGTGCGCAGCGATCGCGTTGACGATCCCCTCAGGCATGCCGTGGCGACGCGCCAAGTCGGCACCAATAGCCGCGTGCGTCCCCTCAATTTCATGATCGAGTGCCTTCCCGATGTCATGCAGGAGTCCGCCAACCTTTGCGGCGCGAATATCCATGCCAAGCTCACCGGCAACGGCGCCGGCGACCTGTGCCGTCTCAATGGAGTGCAGCAGCACATTCTGTCCATAGGACGTGCGCCACTGTAGGCGCCCAAGGATGCGGAGCAGCTCGGTTGGGATGCCAGTGACGCCAACCTCAAGTGCCGCCTCTTCACCATTCTTGAGTGCTGTGGCGTCCACCTCACCCTGTGCCTTTGCAACGACCTCTTCAATACGAACGGGATGAATGCGGCCATCCTGCATCAGTCGGTCAATCGTGACGCGCGCAACCTCTCGTCGCACCGGATCAAACGAAGAGAGCGTCACCTGCATCGGCGTTTCGTCAATGAGCAGCTCAACTCCAGTCGCAGCCTCCAGTGCACGAATATTGCGCCCTTCGCGACCGATCAGTCGCCCCTTCATCTCTTCACTCGCGAGCTTGATGTGTGTGACGGAGTGTTCTGTGCTGTGATCGGCGGCAACGCGCTGCATCGCGGTCAGGATCATGTCGCGGGCTCGATCGCCCGCCTCTTCCGCGGCGCGGCGCTCCAGTGTTGCGCGAAGTCGGTTCGCCTCAGTCTCGGCATCTTCGGTGAGTCGGGCGAGCACCTCCTTGCGGGCCGCCTCCGCATCAAGGCCGGCAACCTCAGCGAGTCGTGCGTTCACCGAGGCACGCGCCGCTTCAAGCCCTGCCGACTCTTCAAGAAGCCCACGCTCTCGTTCAGCAATGGAGACCTCACGCTCGGCGAAGAAGGTTTCACGCTCGCCAAGGGCGACTTCGCGGAGACGGAAGCGCTCGCTCTCTGCCGTAACCTGTTCACGCTCCTGGCGGAGCCCATCCTCAGCGGCGAGCCGCATGCGGGAGATCTCCCCCTTCGCGGTGATGATCAGTGCGCTCTGCTGTTGACGCGCCTCTTCCACGATGCTGCGCGCGCGAACGGTGGCGGCACGAATGCCCGCGGCGGCAATGAACTGTCGAACAAGGATGCCAAGAGCGAGACCGAATACGACAGCAACTACGGGGAGGACCCCGCCAAGGTTTTCCATAGGTTCCCTTTGCCAGCCGTGCTCCGCGGGCTGGCGCGCGGTAATAGGTCAGTTTTCCAGCCAGGTGGCTGGGGTTGAAGGCTACGACCTCTAGGGGGGAGTGGTCAAACGCCTCGTGGCGGGGTGCCTGAGGCCTCCTGGCAGGGCCTACGCCTCTTCAAGGGGAGCCGCAGGGTCAAGCCCCTCCCCCACCTCAGCGAGCCGCTCTCGCGCAATGCGCCAGGAGAGGCCAGATGGGAAGCCTCGTCGGGCCAGCGCCTGCGCGACCCGTTGCACCTCTGCACGGACGTCACCACCACGGACTCGAACCTTCGCCGCTGCGGCCCGAGCCGCGCGCTCTTCCGCACCTGTGACCTCAGGCTCTCCAGGCGCCGACTCCGGCACCTCCGCCCGCTCGGCGAGGAGGCGCGCTGCGATCTCATCCGGCACCCCACGACGCCGTAGCTCTTGCACCAGTGCCCGATCGCCACGCTGCCGCGAGCGGTCACGAGATTCGATCAGCGAGCGAGCGAGCCGTTCGTCATCGATGATGCCGATCGCCTCAAGGCGATCCGTTGCAGTGACCACGTGCTCTTCTGGATATCCCGCGGTGATGAGTCGCTCGACGAGCGAACGCTTACTCCGTGGGGCGCCAGAGAGCGAACGCGCAGCGGCCTCTAAGACCGCTGCGGCGTCTGCTGCTGCATGGCGCTCCTTGATGAGCGCTGGATCCTTGCGGCGTCTCACCGCGCGCCGCGACTACTCCCCGTCGCCAGGAGGTGCAACCGGCACGTCAAGCGTGGCGGTAGCGGCGCGAATCTTCGCGTCAATCTCTGCGGCGACCGTTGGGTTTGCCTTGAGGAACTCCTTCGACTGCTCGCGACCCTGACCGAGTCGCACCTCGCCGAAGTTGAACCAGGCGCCGGTCTTAGAGACGATATCCCCTGCAACACCGACGTCAAGGAGGCCACCCTCCATGCTGATCCCTTCGCCGTACATGATGTCGAACTCAGCGATGCGGAACGGTGCCGCAACCTTGTTCTTCACCACCTTCACGCGCACACGTGATCCAACGGCCTCAGTGCCGGTCTTGATCGTCTCAATGCGACGAATGTCGAGTCGGACCGACGCGTAGAACTTCAGCGCGCGACCACCTGGGGTGGTCTCCGGACTGCCGTACATCACACCAATCTTCTCGCGTAGCTGGTTAGTGAAGAGGAGCGTCGTATTAGAACGCGCCACCGCACCGGTCAACTTGCGCAACGCTTGGCTCATCAGGCGTGCCTGAATGCCGACGAATGAGTCGCCCATCTCGCCTTCAATCTCCGCGCGTGGCACGAGTGCCGCCACGGAGTCGATCACGACGATGTCCACGCCACCTGATCGGATCAGCGTTTCAGCGATCTCCAGCGCCTGCTCGCCAGTGTCTGGCTGTGAGACAAGGAGCTCATCAACGTTCACGCCAGTCGCCGCCGCATAGGCAGAGTCCAGCGCATGCTCAACGTCAATGAAGGCGGCAACCCCGCCCCGACGCTGTGCCTCAGCGATGATGTGCTGGCAGATCGTGGTCTTACCAGAAGACTCCGGCCCAAAGATCTCGCTGATGCGCCCGCGTGGCAAGCCGCCAACGCCGAGTGCGAGATCCAACGAGATCGCACCCGTTGGAATGGTGTCAACCTCAAGTCGCTCACGCGACCCGAGCTTCATGATCGCCCCGCGACCGAACTGCTTCTCAATGGTGAGGATTGCGGCCTCTACCGCGCGGTTGCGCTCCGTTGACGCCTTCGCATCAACCTTCGCGTCAACTTTCGCTTCAGACTTGTCGGGCGTCGCCGACTTCGGGCTCTTGCTTTCGCTCTTCTCGGCCATCTCTATTCCCTGCCTTCTCTTGCTGTTGCCCTCTGTCGATTGACTCCGCGAAGCCTGCCATCCTCGGCGTACCGTGGACGCATCGCGCCGCGAGCGGGCTCTTCGGAGGGCTCATCGCCGACTCCTAAGCGAGGGGTCCCCGGCCCCCCAGCCGCGGCACGAAGCCGTGGCAGCTCGGCTGCGAGTGTACCCGAGCGGAGTGCCAACCGAATGGCACGCATGAAGGCGCTGAGGTGGCGCAGGTTGTGGATCGTGAGGAGGCGGTAGGCGAGCAGCTCCTCCGAACGGAAGAGGTGTGCCAAGTAGGCCCGGCTGAACCTACGGCAAGTCGAGCAGTCACAGAGCGCATCAAGGGGCTGACCCTCGTCCAGGTGTCGCGCGTTCCGGAGGTTCATCCTTCCGCCGGTCACCCAGGCCTGGCCGTTGCGCGCCACTCGCGCTGGGAGGACGGAATCAAAGAGGTCAACGCCGCGCAGCACCGCCTCCAATAGATCAACCGGCGATCCGAGCCCCATCAGATAGCGCACACGGTGATCACCTTGAAGTGCCGCGATCGTTGCCTCGACCGCCGTGTTGCGCTCCTCTGGTGTCTCGTCACCAGCGAGGCCACCAAGGTTGATCCCCTCAAACGGAAGTGAACGGATATAGCTCGCCGACTCAGCCCGCAGTTCAGGATCAATGCCCCCCTGCGCAATACCAAAAAGCGCTTGATCCCCCAGCGAGTGCGCACGGAGAGAGCGCACCGCCCACCGATGGGTGCGCTGCATCGCTCGCAGTACATCGCGGCGCTCACTCGAACCCGGCATCACCGGCTGATCAAACGCCACGGCGATATCTGGACCGAGCGCCTCCTGGATCTCAATAGAGCGCTCTGGTGTGAAGAGGTGCTGACTCCCATCTAAGTGGCTGTGGAATCGCGCCCCCTCTTCACGGATGCGCATCAGTGGGCCAAGCGAAACCACCTGGAAGCCACCCGAGTCGGTAAGGATCGGCTTACTCCACGCAGCGAACTTGTTGAGGCCACCGAGTCGTTTGATCCGCTCATGTCCCGGCCGCAGATAGAGGTGATACGTATTCGCCAAGATGATCTGCGCACCGATGCCATGCAGATCATCTGGGTCG
Organism: uncultured Chloroflexota bacterium; assembly: GCA_937864085.1. Classification (GTDB taxonomy): domain Bacteria; phylum Chloroflexota; class Limnocylindria; order Limnocylindrales; family Limnocylindraceae; genus Limnocylindrus. The sequence continues at coordinate 3,674 of CALMIH010000174.1, read as the reverse complement.
AGTGACTTCACGGTGGCATTAGTACCAACGGGCATAAAATCTGGGGTCTCAACAACACCGTGTGGCAGCGTGAGCGTGCCAGCCCGAGCGTTTGAGTCGGGGTCGGTTGCCGTGACGCTAAAACGCAGTGAACGCTCTGCGCGCGCTGGAAGTGTCCCTGGGTCAGAGAGTGCGGCGAGCCGCGCGCTCTCGCTCAGCTCCCACTCCAGAGCGAGGCGCTTCCGCGACCGAGATGCGTCCGACCGCGCTCTGTCACTACGCGACCCTGTGGGGTGCGATCAAGGAAGCCAATGCGCAACAGGAATGGTTCAAACACATCCTCGAGTGTGTCTGGCGACTCACCCAGGAGTGCCGCCATTGCGGCAACACCGACCGGTCCACCATCAAACTTGTCGAGCATCATCTGCAGCAGTTTTCGATCGGTGGCGTCAAGTCCAGCGTCATCAATCTGCAGGCCGGCAAGCGCCTTCGCCGCGCGCTCCAGTGTGATCTCACTCGACCCGGCGACCTGCACCTCGTCGCGCACGCGACGAAGGAGGCGGTTGGCGATACGCGGTGTGCCGCGACTTCGTGCCGCGATGAGCGCCGCCGCTTCGCCCGTGACGCTGACGCCGAGGATTCCAGCGGAGCGTTGCACGATCGCGGTGAGTTCATCATCAGCATAGAAGTCGAGTCGCTGCACCGCACCGAATCGATCACGCAGTGGAGCTGAGAGCATGCCGATACGTGTGGTCGCACCAATGAGGGTGAACGGAGGTACTTCAAGGCGGAGTGGCTGGGCGGAGGGCCCCTTCCCAATCACGATATCGATGGAGCGATCCTCCATCGCCGGATAGAGCACCTCTTCCACAGCGCGACCGAGGCGGTGAATCTCGTCAATGAAGAGCACCTGCCGCGGGAGAAGGTTCGTCAAGATCGCGGCGAGATCTCCACCATGATCAATCGCGGTGCCGGAGGTGAAGCGAATTTGCACGCCGAGCTCGTGCGCAACAATCGCCGCCAGCGTCGTCTTCCCGAGGCCGGGTGGCCCATGCAAGAGAAGGTGATCGGCCGCTTCGCCGCGCTCACGCGCCGCCTGCAGCAGGGTGGTCAGCGAACGCTTCGCCTCACCCTGTCCGATGTACTCGCCGAGCGAGGCTGGGCGCAGCGTCGCTTCAAGGCTTCGCTCTTCCCCCTCATTCATCTGCGGTTCACTCACGCGTCCCCTCCCCCGCCACCTTACGCGCGCTCGCGGAGCGCGGCACGGAGTCGCTCATCAAGTGGTGCGCCACGCAACGAAGCATCCGCCTCAACGAGTGCGGCAAGTTCACGCGCGTCGCGCGGCGGGAAGCCGAGGCTACGGAGCGCGGCGGCGAGGTCTGAGCCACCAGCACTTCGAGGAGCGTCAGGAGTGCCGTCAACCTCCGCAGCATCACGGGCGATACGATCGCGCAGCTCAAGGATGATGCGCGCAGCGAGTCGGCGACCGACACCGGGCGCAGTGGCGAGCAGCTTCTCGTCGCCGTCCACGAGTCCGCGACGGAGCGTCTCCGCCCCATGTGTTCCGAGCAGTGCGAGGGCGACCTTCGGCCCAACCCCGCTCACATCAAGGAGGGTGGCGAAGAGACGCTCCTGGTCACGACTGGTAAAGCCAACAAGCCCTTCGCTATCTTCTCGAACAAGGTGATGGAGATAGAGCTCAACCTTCGCACCCTCAGTGAGTGAGCTGATCAGCTGTGGCAAGACTCGGACGCGCAGGCCGAGCCCGCCGCTCTGGACTACCACGGCGTCATCCTCAATCCAGCTGACGCTCCCGGCAATGAACGCGTACATCGCTACGCTCGCTCCCCGCGGAGCGCCTTACGCACTGCGCGATCAAAGCCGCTCTCAGCAGCGGCACCGGAGGAAGCCGAACGATCAAGGCGCGCAGAGCCAGAGCCTGTCAGTCCACGTGCTGCACCGCCACCCCAGATTGCGAGCGCCAACGCGTCTGATGCATCATCTGGGGTTGGCGCGCGCTCTAGCGCCAGAAGTCGTGTCACGGCACGCGTGACCGCACCCTTCGCAGCGCGACCATCCCCTGCGATCGCCCGCTTCATCTCCGAAGGGGTGGCCTCAACAAGATCAATTTTCAGTTCGGCGGCAATCATGAGCGCAACGCCGCGCGCCGCAGCAACGGCAACCGCCGATTGCACGTTCCCCTGGCTGAAGATGCGCTCGATCGCGATGCGATCGGGCTTTTCGCTGCGCGCAATCTGCCGCAGTTCGGTGTAGATCTGAAGAAGGCGTTCGCCAAGTCCAAGCGACGCTGGCGTGGTGATGACGCCATGACGGAGGTGCTTCGGCCGATCGCCGCCACTCTCCACCAGCCCCCAACCGAAGGTTGCGGTGCCAGGGTCCAAGCCGAGGACCCGCAGCTTCATCGCGTCAGCTCAGCGAAGAGTTCAGGCGGGAGCTCAAAGTTGGCGGTGACGCGCTGAACATCGTCAAGCTCTTCCAACGCATCGATCAGCTTCATATTTTTTCGGGCATCGTCGGCGTTCACGTCAATGGTGGACTTTGCCACGATGCTCGCCTCGGCCGACTTGACCGAGACGCCAGCCGCCTCGAGCCCAGCGCGAACCGTCTCAATAGATGCTGGATCGGCATAGACGAAGACGCTGCCGCTATCTTCGTCAACGTCGTCCGCGCCAGCTTCAATCGCCGCTTCGCCTACCGTGACAAGCGCGCCGCTGCACTCAATGATGCCGCGTGCCTCAAACTGCCAGGCCACCGCACCGCTACTTGCGAGTGATCCACCCGCCTTAGTGAAGAGGCTGCGCACATCGGACGCGGTGCGGTTGCGATTATCTGTGGCCGCCTCTACAAGAACGGCGACGCCGCCCGGGCCGTAGCCCTCATAGGTGATCTCTTCATAGGCGTCGCTCTGCCCAAGGCCCGCGGCACGCTCAATGGCGCGCTTGATGTTGTCGTTCGGCATGTTGAGCGATCGACCCTTATCTACGGCGAGCCTAAGGCGCGGGTTGGATGCTGGGTCAGGGCCGCTAATACGTGCCGCAATGGTGATCTCGCGTGAGACCTTGGTGAACTGGGCGGCACGCTTTGCGTCGGTTGCCCCCTTCGCGCGCTTGATCGTTGACCATTTTGAATGTCCAGACATGCTCGGAGTATAGGCGAGCGGCTCAGCCGGCTCGCAGCATCCTGTAGTCGCGCCGACCCTTCCGTAGGAGAAGTGAGCCATCTGCGAGTCGGGCGAAGCTGCTGGCGCTGGCTACGGGATCCCCCGCTGCCTCACCGTTGACGCTGATGCCCCCCTGCTCCACCAGACGTCGCGCCTCACTCTTGGAGGTGGCGAAACCGGCAGCACTGACAAGATCGAGCAGGGTTGCGTCGGCGCCTGACGGGAGCGGCGCCGTTGGGATTTCGGCGGCGAGCGTTGCAAGGCCTGCGGCGTCAAGCGCACGCGGATCAGAGCCGCGACCATCTGGGCCGCCGAAGAGTGTCTCGGCAACCGCGCGCACACGCAGCTCTTCACTCTCACCGTGCACCAGTGTGGTGACTGCAGTGGCAAGTCGGCGCTGGCCGTTTCGTGCGCCAGGGTTCTTCGCGTGTTCTGCGAGTAGTTCACTGATTGATTCGGTTGAATCAAGCGTCAGGCGCTGAAGGAGTCCTTCCAGCCCTTCGTCTGGCTGGTC
>CALMIH010000173.1 GCA_937864085.1 uncultured Chloroflexota bacterium | reverse complement strand
GCTGCCGAAGATGAGGAGGGCGATGTTGATCGTGAGGCGCTCTGGTCCCCCGGGCCCTGTTGCGGTGGTGCCGCCCCCTAGCAGGTTGCTGCTAAGGACCAGGACGGCCGCTGCGGCTGCGTACCCGGCGATGGCGGCCGCGCTGCGGCGTGCCCAGCCAGCGTCCCCACTCCCTCGAACGGCGGCTGCCACAAGCACCGCCGCGCTCAGCGCGAGCGCAGTCTGTCCAAGAGGGCGCCAGAGGAGGGCATCGAGGAGGATTCCGGCAGCAAAGGCCCCAGCGATCAGCGTGCTTCGTCGACGGACCGAGCTGAGCAGGAGGAGTACGAAGAGGGGAAGGTTGAAGAGTGTCTCGAGACCCACCTCAGGCAGGAGGCGCGCCTGGATCAGCGCGGTAAAGGCGATCGCGAGAAGGAGGAGCGTGCGCCGGTTCATCATGAGGAGAGGATACTCCTGTTCCACGTGAAACGCGATGGTGGGCCAAGGAAGCCCCTCCTGCTACACTCTCGCTGTGGGAGAGGTCGTAGCGCCAAGAAACCTCGGCCGAGCACAGGTCATTGTCTGCGCGAACCAGAAGGGGGGCGTAGGGAAGACCACGACCGTGCTCAATCTGGCGGCAGAACTCGCCCACGCCGGACATAAGGTCCTCGTGGTTGACCTTGACCCACAGCGAAACCTCACCAGCGGCCTCGGCTTTGTTACAGTGCCAGGCGCCCCAACCGCGTATGACCTCCTCGTCGGGCGTCGCCCTGCGCACGAACTCGCTCAGCCGACCTCCGTTCCGAACCTGAGCCTAATCCCCGGCTCTGCAGATCTTGCTGGGATCGACGTTGAGCTCGCCGCAGGGGACGAGAGCGGTGAACGACAGCTCGCCGCCGGCCTCCGCCTGGCTGGAGACGCTGAAGTTGTGCTTGTGGACACACCCCCTTCTCTTGGGCTCGTCACGATTAGCGCCTTTGCGGTGGCGGATTCCGTGCTCGTGCCGGTGCAGTGCGAGTACTATGCCCTTGAGGGCCTCTCGCAGCTGATGGCGACGATCCGCCTCGTGCGTGACCGCCTCAACCCCGATCTTGAGGTGAATGGCTTCCTCTTGACCATGCTCGATCCGCGCACGAAACTTGGTGGCGACGTGGTGCGTGAGGTGGAGAACCACTTTGGCGATCTCGTCTACCGTGCTCGTGTGCCGCGCTCCGTGCGCCTCGCTGAGGCGCCGAGCCACGGCATCTCGATCCGTAGCTACGCGCCAGGGAGTTCTGGGGCTGAATCGTATGCTCAGGCGGCGAGCGAGTTTGCGAGCCGTGTCTTTGGGAGTGCAGCATGAGGGAGAGGGGGGTTCGGTCGTGGTGAAGAAGGCAACTGGCTTGGGACGAGGTCTTGGGGCGCTGATCCCTGAGGCGGCGAGTGCCGCTGGGGCCGTCCGTGCGGGGGCGCTGGAGATTCCGATCAACAAGATCAAGGCGAACGCCTATCAGCCACGCAGCAGCTTTAACCAGACCGAGCTCGAGCAGCTCGCAGCGAGCATCCGTGAGCACGGCGTGATTCAGCCGATCCTGGTTGAAGAGGGGGCTAACGGCTTCACGCTGATCGCTGGGGAGCGACGCCTCCGCGCCTCAAAGCTCGCTGGCCGCACCACGATTCCCGCCGTTGTCCGTACGGTCAACAATCAGTCACGCCTTGAGCTCGCGCTGATCGAAAACGTGCAGCGCAGCGACCTCTCCCCAATTGAAACGGCGCAGGCGTACCGTCGCCTTGCCGACGAGTTTGGCATGACCCAGGAGCAGATCGCCCACGTGGCGGGGAAAGCACGCGCAACGGTCGCAAATACGATGCGCCTTCTCGACCTCGCCGCAGGCGTCCAGGAGGAGGTCACAGCTGGTCGCCTGAGTGAAGGGCATGCGCGAGCGCTCGTAGGGCTCCCGGAGAGCGAACAGGCCCGGCTCGCCCGCAGTTTCGTACGGGATGGGGTAACGGTGCGCGGCGCCGAGGCTGCCGCCTCAACCATCCGTGAAGCGGGTCGGGGTACAATTACGCCCAAGAAAGAGCGTGGAACGACCTCAGGGGCGGATCTCACGGCGGTTCAGCGGTCACTTGAACAGGCGCTCGGCACGCCTGTGCGGGTAAAACCGGCTGGAGCGGGGGGTCAGATCGTGATTGAGTACTACTCGGCGGAAGAGTTGGCCAGGCTGGTCGACCAAATCAAGGGGGAACACTAGTGGCTGGACAAAAAAGCGGATCTGTGGTCGCTAAAAAGTCAGAGAAACCCAGTTCTTCGGAGAAATCTGCCCCAAAGGCGGCGAAGAAGGGGGGCGACTACAGCGCCTCAAGCATCCAAGTCCTTGAAGGACTGGAGGCGGTCCGCAAGCGCCCAGGAATGTACATCGGTTCAACTGATGAACGCGGCCTTCACCACCTTGTCTACGAAGTCGTCGACAACTCCGTTGACGAAGCGATGGCGGGACACGCCACGCGCATCGTTGTGCGCATTCATAAGGACAACTCCATTGAAGTCACCGATGACGGTCGCGGTGTTCCAGTTGGAAAACATTCAACTGGAAAGGATGCACTTGAGGTAGTGCACACCGTGCTGCATGCTGGAGGAAAGTTCGGCGGCGAAGGATATAAAGTTTCTGGCGGACTACACGGCGTTGGTGTCTCCGTTGTCAATGCACTCAGTGTGAAGCTGCGCGTTGAATCTTCGCGCGACGGATTTGTTTGGGCACAAGAGTACGAACGCGGCAAGCCGAAGATGAAGGTGACGAAAGTTGGACCGGCACATACACGACGCGGAACGCGCACCATCTTCTTACCAGATCCGGAAGTATTCTCAGTAACGGAGTATTCATTTGAGACGCTCTCCAATCGCTTACGCGAATCTGCGTATCTCAACAAGGGCCTCTGGTTGACGCTGATTGATGATCGCGCAGACCGCGAAGCAACCTTCTACTTCCAAGGCGGCATCGTCTCATTCGTTCGCCACTTGAATCGCAAGCGCAAGGTCACCCACGACCGCCCAGTCTATTTGGAGCGCATTGATGGAACGACGAGCGTTGAGGTTGCGTTCCAGTACCAGGGCGACTCCTGGTCTGAGACACTGCTCGCATTTGCGAACAACATCAACACCGTTGATGGCGGAACGCACGTCACCGGATTTCGCGCCGCACTCACCAGCTCACTGAACGACTGGGGCCGCAAGAATGGCGCGATCAAGGACAACG
>CALMIH010000172.1 GCA_937864085.1 uncultured Chloroflexota bacterium | reverse complement strand
TACGTCAATGTCTTTGTCGGTCTTACCCGTGACAGTGACGGAGTCACCGTCCATGATCGCGCCTGGAGTGGGCGTCGTAACGGTGAGGGCGGGTGCGCTCGTATCGCGCACAATCGTGATTGGCGCAGAGCGCGTCCCCTCAACACCGTTGATCACAGCGACGGCTTCGATCACGTTGCTGCCAGCTGAGAGGGGAACCTTGGCGACGTCAAAGCCTGCAGTCTTCGGCATGGTGATCTCAGCACCAGTGATGACCGAGCCATCTTCTCGCGTGATGATGATGCGAATGATGGCGTCACTCTTCTCGAGAAGATCCTGTGGAAGGGTGCCACTAACGGTAATCGTTGCTGCGGCGGTGATTGGCTCACTCGGCTCGCTGAGCGTTGGCCGCCCCGGTTCCACTGAAGCGGGAGGAGGCGTCGGTGATCCGTTTCCGCCGATTGAGGTGATGAACGGAAGTGCAATGGCCGCAGGCCGATTGCTCCCGCAATCACGAACAGGGTGATGAACGTTGAGAAGGCGGTTGCAATCGTGCCACCGATACTGCGCGAAGTGGCGTTTGATCGCCGGGATGCTGATTCAACCTGATAGGGGGGTGTGTACCCCTCGGATCGGCCGGGGAGGCCGCGCCGTGGTGGCTTCGAACTCGATCGACGGAAGAGTCCCATAGGGCGATTCTCGCACGCAGCGCGCCGAGACCGCTACGCTCCAACGATGCCCGATCAACCGAGTGACCCGCAGCTGATCCTCGAGATGCGTGATCGAGTGGCGCGCGCTCGCGCTGAGGTCGTTCGTGCCGTTGGTGAAGGGCGTGGCCCCGAGGCATGGCGCGCCGCACTAGTGGCGCTGGAGTCGCGCGGGCGCTTCGGCATTCGCATGGGGCTGGGGCGATCCAACGCCCTCCTCCGCGCTCTCGGCTCACCCGAGGCGGGGGTACGCGGTGCGCTCGTCGCCGGAACCAACGGGAAGGGGAGCGTTGTAGCACTCGTCTCAGCAGCGCTCCACGCGGCGGGAATTCGCCACGCCACCACCCCGAAGCCACACCTGGTCAGCTACCGCGAGCACGTGCAGATCGACGGGCAACCGCTCGCCCCACTCCCATTCGC
>CALMIH010000171.1 GCA_937864085.1 uncultured Chloroflexota bacterium | reverse complement strand
TCCGGCCGCGGCATACGCCATTTACCAAGCTGCAGACAAGAGCGAGAAGAAGGCAACTGGCTCCATCATGGGCTCGGCGGGCTTCACCTCGTTCCTCACCGGTATCACTGAGCCGATTGAGTTCAGCTTCGCTTACGCGGCACCGGCACTCTTCGCAGTGCACGGTCTCCTCGCCGGCGTGGCACTCGCCATCTGCGCACAGCTCGACTGGGTGCAGGGCTTCGGCTTCTCGGCAGGCTTGATCGACTACCTGCTCAACTTCACGTTGGCGTCAAGCGCGTCAGCGGGTGGGAGCACGGGACCCCTCGGGATCCTGGGCTTGGGCGTTGTCTTCGCTGCGCTGTACTACGTACTGTTCGCAGCGGTGATCAAGAGCCAGAACCTTGCCACCCCTGGCCGCACGCCAGTCAAGGGGAAGGGCCGACGCTAACTCGTGATCCAATCCGTCTCGGCTCTCTGGGCTTAGGCGGAAACGCGTGGACGATCTAATCGTCCTGGGGCTGGTAGTCGCCGTTTGGTGGCTACCAGCCCTGCGCGTTATTCGAGACATGGACGAGATCCCAGGGATCCCGCGTCCGCTCTTCTGGTCGGTACTCCCAGTGATCGGCCTGCCGATCATTGGGCCCCTCTTCTACGCAACTTGGCTGCGCCGCAGGCTCTTCAACATTGGTGCCAACGCCATGCAACTCCGCGAAGAGCGGAACCGTGCCCGCCGCGCCCGAGGGGCGGGCGAGGAGCGCGGCGATCCCTCTCGTCAACGCTGACCCTGCTACCATTTCGCCCTCGGCAGCCTCGCGCTGCTGACCTGTTCCGGCGTAGCTCAGTGGTAGAGCGGGCGGCTGTTAACCGCTAGGTCGTAGGTTCGAGCCCTACCGCCGGAGCCAGCAACATTGATTCTGTATTGAGCGGCAGGAGGACCAGATGGTTGGCACAGGCCTCAGCGAAACCCCCGCCACCTACCGCACCAAACTCGCTGCGCAGGACGACGCACAGCTTGACGCCTGGGTTGCCGGATCACTCCGCGATATCGCCAAGCGGAGGGGTGTGGTGCAGTCAGTGCATGAGTTGAGCAAGGCAACCGGCCTTGATGACGATGCGCTCGCTGGCGCCTTCACCCTTGGCGGTGGTGCCGCCGCAACGATGGGGCGCGATGCTGAGGGACAGCTGATCTTCCCCGCCGTGGCGCTCTGGGCCTTCGTGCCGGGGATCCGCGCCTACGAGCCGAAGCTCGGCCGCGATCGACTGATCAACTTCCTGGTCGCGACCTTCGAGGAGGTCGTCTACATCTAGCGCGATCTCGCGCGCCACCGCTCTAGTGGTCGGCGAGGGTTCGGGCTATTCGCCCTTCTGGCGGAGGATTGCGGCGAGGTTATCCAGCTTGTTGCGCGCGATCTGCAACCACTTCGCCATGTTGGTGCGATCAAGGTGGTTCAACTTGACAGAGCCGTCTGCGCGATCGATCGCATGAAGGATGGTGGCGAGCTCTTCAATGGCGTTACCGAGTGACTCGCGTGCGGCGGTGAGACCCGCGTCACTTGCCGCAGGTATCGCCGCACGGAGTGGGGCGTTGGCGAGCGGCGTCGCCTCAATGATCGGCGCGAAGACCTGCGTCTGGGCTGGTGCTGGTGTATCAACGGAAAACGGAGTTGGGGTTGCAGCTGCGGCAGGAGCCACTGCTGGTGCGCCGAGGCTTGGGTGCTCGCTCTCTCCACGGACAGCCTCCTTCAGTCGCGCAAGTGAGAGCTCGCCGCGCGCGATCTGTGCTGCGAGTTCGGCGCGACGTGCAGGGTCATCAATCTTCATCAGTTCATAGGCGTGACTGATCGTGTCGGAGCGTTCGGCAACGAGGGCGCGCACATCAGCCGGCGCGGCGACAAGTCGGAGACGATTCTCAATGTAGCCCTTATCTTTGCCGAGCTTGTTGGCGAGCTTGCGGATGCTGTAGCCGAGCTCGCTCGTCATGCGCGCGAAGATCGCCGCCTCGTCGAGTGGCGAGAGGTTCTCGCGCTGCAGGTTCTCAATGACGGCAATCTCAATCGCCTGCTCGTCGCTCATCTCCTCAATGATCGCGGGGATCAGGGCGAGGGCGAGTGCGGTAACGGCGCGCCAGCGACGCTCACCAGCAACGATCTCGTAGCGGCCGCGTTCGAGCGGGCGTACGAGGATCGGCTGGAGGACGCCATGCTCGCGGATGCTCGCCGTGAGGTCTGCAAGTGCCGCTGGGTCGGCGGCGATGCGCGGCTGCTTTGGATTCGGCGTGATGCGGTCAACGGCGATCTGGCGGACGGCGCGATCGTGCTGTTCGCCTTCTGGCTTGAGGAGCGAGAGGACGGAGTCGCGGAGCTTCTCCTCCTGTGAGAGGCGCTGGCTTGCCGCTGCGCGAAAATCAGGCTTGGCCACGTGCGATCACCTCCGCTGCTAACTCGCGATACATCTCCGCTGCGTCGGAGACTGGCGCATACACGGTGATCGGCTTCCCGGTGAGTGGCGCTTCGCCGAGGCGCACCGTTGAGCCGATGATTGTCTTAAACACTGGCGCATCGGCGTAGCCCTGCATCTCGGCGAGCATCTCCTTGCCGAGCACGGTGCGCTGATCAACGAAGGTGGGGAGGAGTCCCAGTACGGTGAGGTCCTTGTTCAGCTTGGAGTGGATCGTCTTCACCACGTTGAGCAAGTTCTTCAACCCCTTCAGCGCGTAGTACTGCGCCTGCACAGGGATGATCACCGCATCCGCCGCCACGAGCCCATTGATCGTGAGAAGGCCGAGCGTTGGTGGGCAGTCGATGAGGATGTAGTCGTAGGCGCTACGCGTGCCGTCATCGAGCGCCTCGCGCAGCGCGTACTCACGCCCCATCGCGTTGAAGAGGTCGACTTCGGCCGAGGCGAGGTCGAGGGTGGCGGGGGCAACGTGGATGCCGGGGAAGTCGCTGTGCAGGATGATCGGTGCCATAGAGCGCTCCTGCGAGACGAGGACGTCAGCAGTTGAGCGGGAGACATCGGCGAGATTGAAGCCGAGCCCAGCGGTCAGGTTTGCCTGGGCATCCATGTCGATGGCGAGCACCTTCAGGCCGCGCTCAGCGAGCGCTCCAGCGAGGTTGACGACCGTGGTCGTCTTTCCGACGCCACCCTTCTGGTTGGCGACCGCAATGACCTTCCCCATGTAACTCCCTCCGCGGGCGCTGGCGGTGTGCCGCCTGTGCGCCTTGCGCATCCTACCCCCTTGTCTTTGTTCGTAGCGGCGTCTGTGCGCTGTCTGCGTACACGGACGTCGCACGGGCGAAGTGCCCACATGGCTGCCTCTCTCCATACGGCTGTCTGGCGGGGTGGGGGTGTGGGAGAATCTGAGGGACCGGTGGGGTGACCGCCGCTGTAACAAATAGAGATGCAACAACGGGGGGGTCATGGCGGGAGACGGGGAGCGAGAGGCGGCGCGGACGACGACCAGCTCTGGAATCCCGCTCGCCCAGGAGTACGGCCCAGAGAGCGCGACGGGTCGCCGAGAGGCTGAGATTGGGGCGGCTGGGGCGTACCCATACACCCGTGGCGTCCAGTCAACGATGTACCGCGGCCGCCTCTGGACGATGCGCCAGTACGCCGGCTTCTCTACCGCCCGAGAGTCGAACGCCCGCTACCGCTACCTCCTGGAGCAGGGACAGACGGGACTCTCGGTCGCCTTCGACCTGCCGACCCAGATGGGCTACGACTCTGACGCCCCTGAGGCGGAGGGGGAGGTGGGGCGCGTCGGGGTGGCGATCGACTCGCTCGCCGACATGGAGCAGCTCTTCGCTGGGATCCCGCTCGACAAGGTCTCGACCTCAATGACGATCAATTCCACCGCGCCGATCCTGCTCGCCCTCTACGTTGCGGTTGCTGAGCGTCAGGGGGTGCCGCGCAGCGCGCTCGCCGGGACAACGCAGAACGATGTGCTGAAGGAGTACATCGCACGCGGCACCTACATCTTTCCGCCAGAGCCGTCGATGCGCCTGATCACCGACGTGTTTGAGTGGTGCAGCGCCGAGCTGCCGAAGTGGAACACGATCAGCATCTCTGGCTATCACATGCGCGAGGCGGGGGCGACCGCCGCGCAGGAGCTCGCCTTCACCTTCGCCGATGCGATCGCGTATGTAGACGCGGCGATTGCGCGCGGCATGAAGGTGGACGCGATCGGGCCGCGCCTCTCCTTCTTCTTCGCCGCCTGGACCGACATCTTGGAGGAGACGGCAAAGTTCCGCGCTGCGCGGAGGATCTGGGCGCGACTGATGCGCGAACGATTCGGTGCGAAGAGTGAGAAGTCGCTCCACTGCCGATTCCATGTTCAGACCGCAGGATCTGCGCTGACGGCGCAATCGATTGACAACAATGTGGTGCGCGCTGCGTATCAGGCGCTTGCTGCAATCTTCGGCGGCGCGCAGAGCCTGCACGTCAACGGGAAAGATGAAGCGCTCGCGCTACCAACAGAAGAGTCGGCGCGTCTCGCACTGCGAACACAACAGGTCCTTGCGCACGAAGCGGGCGTTATTGGAACAGTTGATCCACTCGGTGGAAGTTGGGCGATTGAAGCGCTCACCGACAAGATTGAAGCCGAAGCGCTGGAACTGATCGCTGAGACAGATCGGCTCGGCGGCGCCGTTGCCGCAATCTCTGCCGGCTTCCCACAACGTGCCATTCAGGATGCCGCCTTCGCATATCAGCGCGAAGTGGAGCGCGGCGATCGTGTGATTGTCGGTGTGAACCGATTTGTTGACGAAGAGGTGAGCACGCCGCCGATCGCACGCATCGATCCGGCGCGCGAGAAGGAGCAGGTCGCCTCACTCACAGCATTCCGCGCAGCACGAAACGCGGCTGCAGCCGCTGCGGCGCTCACCGCGATTCAAGCGGCGGCGAAGGGGAGTGCCAACCTGATGCCGCTCCTGATTGACGGAGTAAAGGCTGGGCTCACCGTTGGCGAGATCAGCGGCGCGCTGCGCGAGATCTGGGGCGAGTATCGAGAGTCACTCGTTCTATGAGCGCGGCGCAGCATGAGGTCGGACTAGGCGGCCTCCCAATCAACGGTCGTATTCATCACGTCGCCACGGTCGTGCGCGATCTCGATGCCGCTGTGAAATTCCACGCTGAGGTGCTCGGCCTGCCGCTCGAACAGATCGCCGATGTCCCGTCACAAGAGGTGCGCATCGCCTTTCTCACCGCGGGTGACTCTAAGATTGAACTTGTGGCGCCAACGAACAGTACGAGCGGCGTCGCGCGCTTCCTCGAGACAAAAGGTGAGGGCTTTCACCACCTCTGCTTAGAGGTCGCCGACATTGATGCAGAGCTGCAGCGACTCGCAGCCACGGGGATTCAACTGATCAACGTAGTGGCGGTTGAGGGTGTTGAGGGGCCGGTCGCCTTCCTCCATCCGAAGAGTTGCCAC
>CALMIH010000170.1 GCA_937864085.1 uncultured Chloroflexota bacterium | reverse complement strand
GGATGCGCCGGGCTCTATCGAGGCCACCGCCGACACCATCTACGCCGCACTCCCAGCGGAAGCGGTCGTCCTTGTGATGGGCGGGGGGCGCTCTACCGACCTTGCTACTCGACTCGCCGCGGCACTCGCCGCGCGCTAGCTCCCTTCAGGTCCGCCCGAATACTGATCTGGCCGTGGCGGCTCGCTCCCTGCAACGCGCGCGGCGTGCTCCTGCGCAGCGGGGCTGACTGGACGGGCGAAGAGCGGGTGCCCCTCTGAGGTGAGACAGCGGCCGCTGGCAAGATCCCACTGCCAGCCGTGGATGCTACAGGTGAGAGTCTCACCATCTTCCGTGCCGAAGCGTGTCAGATCCGCTTTCATGTGCGGGCAGCGCCGCTGCACCTGCCAACCGTTCAGGTTGAAGGTCCCCTCGGTCGGGCCATTCTCCGCGTAGAAGCCCTCTGCGTACTGAATCCGCGCCACAGAGAGGCACTTGAACCAGGTGTAGATGTAATCGTTGTAGGGGCCGCGCCGCCAAGCGCTGAAGCGCAGCGAGAGGAAGAGCGAGTTGACCCAGTCATCGGTCCGCGTCCGGACGAGATGATCGAGGAGAAGGCGGGGGATGGTGAAACGGAAGTCAACATCGCGCCCGTCGTCAGCGACGACTGCGCGCTCAGAGAAGTCGAGCAACAGGCTGGTGTCGTCAGTCTGAATACGGACCGGCCCGCCGATCCCATCGCAGACGCGCGGGCCGAGCGCCATCAGCGGCTCAAACCACGCCTTCATGTCAGCCAGAAGATCCGTGCGAGGTCCCGCCCACGACGCCTTCTCTGCGGCGATACGTGGCGCCACGTCCTTTGCGTACGTGCGCAAGTACGCCTCCTTATCAGCAAAGACGCTCTGCACAGACAGTTCGCCCTCTAGATGCTGCACGTCAAACCTTTCGCCATCATTAAATGTACCGATGCTCCCAGGGAGCATCAGGACCGCCTGCTGGCCTGCCTGTTGTAGGTAGTCAACCATCAGGCGCTGATCCGGAAAGATTGAGTCCTCAGCATTGTTGACGTCGTTCCACTGGAAGAGCTCATCGTCAAGGAAGCAGGGGGGTCCTGCGGAAGGGATTGCGACGCGCGGGCTGATGATCTCCACATAGCGAGCAGCACGAGCGAACTGTGCGGCGCGCTTCTTCTTTGCGAGCGCCTCTTTGGCGCGCTCAGGGAGCTCATACACCATCGGATACCAGATGGCGCCGCTGTACTGAAGCCAGTGTTGATCAACGGGCCCGTGGGCGGCGAGCGCGCGCGGGTCGTGCGTGCGACAGTCGTTTTGATTCACTAAGGTCCGTCATTCGAAGCGCATATCCAAGGTTGATTAACGCTCGATAATCATCCGGACGAATCCTGATGGCTTCACGCAGGTTTTTCACCGCATTTTCGACATCACCACTGAAAAGTTGAGCACAGCCGAGAGTCGTATACGTTCCTCCAAGTGATCGGTTTTCGATGTATCGCAAGGCAATGTTCGATTCCGTGATTGCTTCGTCTATCTGCTCGTCAACCAGGAGCGCTAGCGCTAGTTGCTCGTGCCCACGAAAACTGTCGGGATCAGCTTCCAGACAAGCCGTCCACAGG
>CALMIH010000169.1 GCA_937864085.1 uncultured Chloroflexota bacterium | reverse complement strand
CGCCTCATGGAATCGCTCAGAGTCAAACTCGCGGTCAACCACCGTAGCCGACCACCACCCGGTGATCTCGTCGCGACGCAGCTCCCACATCCCGCCACCGCTCATACGCCAGACCCACTCATGTCGCTGATCGTAGCGTCCTCTAGGTACGCACCGATCGCCGCCGCATAGGCACGTGCGGCAACCTCGGCAGCCTCAGCAACGGGCGGCGCATCCGCACCAACCGCGGCACGATCGCCCGCCGCCACCGCCGCCCAGTCGCGCTCCAGCGCAATCGACGTGGAGACCACCCCCGCATGGCCGCACGGATTGATCAAGCTGAACGCCTCAAGGTCGCGCCCCACATTGAGCGCCAGGCCGTGCCAGGCAACGCCGCGCTCCACGCGCACACCAACGGCGCCAATCTTTCGTTCGCCAATCCAGCAGCCTGGTGCACCGTCACGCCGCTCAGCCGCAACCCCGTAGTGCGCGCACGCGGCAATCAACGCATCCTCTAGTGCACAAATGTGCTGCCGCAGCGAAACTCCCGCTGATCGCAGATCAATAATCGGATACGCCACCAGGTGTCCAGGACCGTGATACGTCACCTCGCCCCCACGCTCCACACGCCGCAGCGCAATCCCGCGCGCCGCATATTCAGCTTCAGATAGATGAAGATGTTCAAGCGTGGCGTTCCTCCCGAGCGTCAACACCGGCTCATGCTCCAGCGCAAGGAACGCATCAGCGCCACCCCCCTCGGCGCGCTCATCAACCATGCGCCGCTGGAGCGCATGCGCCTCGTCATAGCCGACCCTTCCGAGCCAGCGGTAGCCGATTGATCGACGTGCCTCCTGCATGACCTGAGCGTAGCCTCCTCCGCTGCCCATGCGCTATCCTCACCACCCACGCGGGAGTAGCTCAGTTGGTAGAGCGTCTGCTTCCCAAGCAGAAGGTCGAGAGTTCGAGACTCTTCTCCCGCTCCAGTCCCCTCTCCCCATTAGACTGCCGCCATGGCAAAAGATGGGAAGCAGGACCTAGAGAAAGCTGCGATCGAGACGCTCGCCGTCCACGCTGGCGAGGGGGCCGACCCCACCACGCGCGCGCATAACCTCCCCATCTATCAGACGGCAACGTTCACCTTTGAGACGGCGGATGAGAAGGAGGCGGCGGTTGACGGAGCGCTCGCCTGGGAGCCGAACCGCTACTTCTACACGCGCACCAACAATCCCACCACTGCGGCGCTAGAAGAGAAGCTCGCCGCGCTTGAAGGGGCGGAGAGCGCGATCGCCTCGGCCTCTGGCATGTCAGCCATCTCCGCCGGCCTGCTTGCGCACCTGAAGCACGGCGACCACTTGATCGTTGCGGATGACCTCTTCATCATCAGCCAGATTCTCTTCGCCGAAGACTTCCCCACCCGCGGCATTGAGGTGACGCCAGTGGCGATCACCGACCTTGCCGCGGTGAAGGCGGCGATGCGGCCGAACACGCGCATCATCTTCGCCGAAGTGCTCTCCAATCCATGGATGAGAATCAGCGACGTGCCGGCGCTGGCGAAGATCGCCCATGATGCTGGTGCGCTCCTTGTGATTGATAACACCTTCCTGAGCTCGGTCACGATTCGTCCGCTTGAACACGGCGCAGATCTGGTACTGCAGACCACCACCAAGTGGATCTCTGGGCACGGCGATGCGCTCGGCGGGATTGCCGCGGGCTCCAAGGTGCTCGTTGATCCGATTCGTCGCCAGACCGATCTCCTCGGCGGCGCAGCGTCGCCATTCAACTCCTGGCTGATCGCGCGCGGCGCGCGCACCCTCCCGCTCCGCGTTGAGCGCGCCAGCGAGAACGCTACGAAGCTCGCCGCCTTCCTAGAAGGACACGAGAAGGTGGAGTGGGTACGACACCCGAGCCTCGCCTCGCATCCAGACCGGGCCGTGGCGGATCGGATCCTTGGTGGCAAGTGGGGCGGCATGCTCTCATTCAAGCCGCGCGCGGCCGCCGGCGTTGATCCGCTGGATGCGATGCGCGCCTTTGCCGACAACATCGCGCTCTTCGGCGTAGGGGTGAGCCTCGGCGAAGTGGACACCCTCATCTATCCAATGCCGAAGCGCGGTGGCATCTTCCGCATCAGCGTTGGCATTGAGGGGTCTGACGACATCATCCAGGAGTTCGATCGCGCACTCGCTCATGTCAAGTAACCGCCGCTCGGTCTTTTCCATTGCGGCTGCCGCTGCAAACGCGCTGATCGGTGCACTTCTTCTTTTCATTGGCGTTGCTGCGATCGCTGCGCTAATTGTGGCCTCCGTCCAGGCGGGCGGCGAAAGTTGGGAGTCGCTCGGCACACGTGCCAGCGCAGGGCTCGGCGCAGATGTGGCCGGAATCCTTGAGCTCTTCGGCGTCAGCCTCGCCACCCTCTTCGCGGAGTTTGCCGTAGCGCAAGGTCTCCCCGCGTTCCCCGTCTTCGCGCGCGAGATCCTCGCCGCGCTCTATGTTGGGATCGCGCTCTTCGTTCCGACTGGTCTTGCCGCACTCGTTGCAGCGCGCGCCGTTTGGAGTCTCACAGCGTCAAGTGCACGCGAAGCACTGCGCCTTTATGCCATCACCCTCACGGCAGTTGGCGCCATCGGACTCATCATTGCATCCGCACCACACCTGATCTGGGGACTCACGCTTGCCGCGGGGCTACTCAACCTGTTGGCGCTGCGTCGACCGCGCGCGGTGACTCCCCCCTACAGCGCCTAACTCGCCACACGGCGCACGCGCAGCGCGAGGCGCACAAGCGGACCGCGAATCGGGTCAAGATCGAGATCAAGCGCCCCAGGATAGGCATGCACCTCGCCACCCCAGCCGGCCTTGAAGTGCGCAATGCCAGGCGTTACGAGCCCCCACATGTCATACCAGGCGCCGCCGCGGGTGATCGCGCGTTCAATCGCGAATGCCTTCAGTGCGTATGGCGCTCGCAACTCATTGCCGCGATCGGTGGCGCCACCGAAGAGTTCGGTACTCCCGCTCTCCGTTCGCACCACGAGCAGCGCGCCGAGTAGTTCGGCGCCGCCTGTCTCACCTAGATGTTCGGCGATCACCAGCTCCGCATGCGACCCAAAGGCACGCATCAACTGCGCAAACGCCTCGCCGCTGCGCGCCGCCGCTCCAGTTCGCTCGCTAATGGAGTGCATCACAGCGCTCAACGACGGGAGCTCCTCTGGGCTACCGAGACGGACGGTCACGCCGTCGCTGACTGCCTGACGCGCGTACTGACGCCACTTGCTGCGCCACCCGGCGCGCACCACCTCAATGCCGTCCGCCAGCGGGATGCGGCGACTTGATCGCGGCTGAATCGGAGCCGCTGCGTGCAGGCGCAGGTTGGCAATCGTTGCGGCCACCTGCCACGGCGCACGGAGCGAGGCGGTCAGTGCCGTGTCAGGCTGCACCACGTTCCCCTCAGGATCCATCACCACCGAATCGCCCGGCTCAAGTCGCACCAGCGTGACGCCATCGGCGCGCAGTGAGCGCAGTGCGGTCAGCAGCTCAGCACGCAATGTGGCGGCGATCTCTGGGCTCGGCGCTACAACGAGTGGCGCGCGCGGCGCGTAGGCGAGACGACCGAGTGGTCCTGGGAGCGACTGCATCAGGAGTTGCGCCCCCGCCCAGGCGCCACTCGGATGCGACACAACAAGACGGATCGCGCTCCAACCGGTGAGTTGCTTTGAGGTGGCCCAGGCGACGAGTTGCGTGAACGGGATCTCGCCGATCTCTCTGGCGGCGTAGGCACGCGTAAGGCGCGCGTCCCATGCGGCGGGCTCTTCGCGAAGGGAGGTGATCTGCTCGCTCATGCGCTTAGAGTACGCGCCCCGCTACCCTTATGCGAATGAGTGATGCCCGCCCCCTCCCGCCGATCGCGCTCGACCCTGAAGGGGTCGTCTTTGATATGGATGGCGTCCTCTGCGACAGCGAGCCGCTCTGGGCGGCGGCGCGCTTCGCTGTGGCGGAAGCGGTGGGGAGCAGCATCACCGAAGAGGACTTCCACGCCTTCTACGGCTCAAACACCGCGCAGTGGAGCGCTGGGATGGCGAAGCTCTTCGGTCACCCAGATCCAGCGGAGATCGCACGTCTCACCGTTGAGCATCTACTAAACGCGTATAAGAGCGGCGCGATTCGGCCGATCAGCAGTGGTGTCGCCGCACTCCGTCGCGCCGCCGCACGCGGTCCAGTTGCTGTTGCATCGGGGAGTCCGCGCGTGGTGATCGGCACAGTGCTTGAACTGCTCGGCCTCGCCAGCGTTGTCCGCGAATACGTGAGCTGTGACGAAGTTCCAGCAGGAAAGCCGCTCCCTGACGTCTATCTCGAGGCGTGTCGCCGCCTCGGCATCACGCCGTCGCGTTCACTCGCAATTGAAGATTCGCTCGCCGGCGCGCGCGCGGGGAAGGCGGCGGGGATGACCGTCGTCCTTGTCCCACTTGACGGCGCGCCATCATCGGCGGGCGCAGAGGAGTTCGCCGACGTGATCCTAACGAGCCTCGACGAGCTGCCGCTCGCACCGCGGCCCTAGAGGGCGATCAGCTCTTGACGATCCCAACCTTTTCGCCGAGCGCGTCGTTGGAGGGCTCAATCAGGTAGCTCCCATCACTGAAGATGATCACAGGGATTGACTTGGCGCCAGTAAGCTTCTCAATCATCTCTTTTGCCGCCGCATCTGCATCCACATCAACGTAGGTGAATGGGACGCCATGTGCGGTGAGGTAGCCTTTTGAGCGACGGCAATCGCCGCACCAGTCCGCGCCGTACATCATGATCTTCTTCTCGTCACTCATCTCACCCTCACTTCGTTCGGCCAGCGGCGCCAGCCATCACGTGAATCGTACCGCGTGCGCACTCTTTGGGACGACCGCCTACCCTACGGATATGCAATTCGCGAGGATCCTCGGCTTCACCGCTCTCGTCGCCGCAGAGTGGGTGCGCGGCATCGGCCTTGTCGCCGCTGGCGCGCTCACCTACGGACTTCTCGGGGGTGCCCTCCCTCCGGAGGGCGGCCTTGATCGCGCCGTCGCAATCGCATCGTTTGCGACGATCGCCCTCGGTGCAGCCGACCTCCTCTTCTCCGCACTCTTCGCCGCAACAGCGCTCCGCCTCCGCGCGTTGCAACTCCCACCTGACCGTCCGGTCAACCTGCAGGCCGGCTGGAGCGCCGTCCTCTCCCTCCTCCTAATCGCTGCGGGCAACCCTCTCGCCCCTCAGATCACCATGCTGGCGCTCGCGAGCGTGGCGGCCGCCTCACTGCGCCTCATAAGGGACGAGAGGGGTCGGAACGGCTAGACTCCCCCGCATGGTTGGACCGGTTTACTTAACGAAGGCGGGACGCGAGGCGCTCGAGACCGAGCTGCACGACCTCGTCCACAATCAGCGCCCCTCCGTGATCGCGCGCATCAAGGCGGCGAAGGAGCTCGGCGATCTCCGCGAGAACGCAGACTACGAGATCGCCCGCAACGAGCAGAGCTTCATTGAGGGGAAGGTCCTTGAGATTGAAGAGAAGCTGCGCAACGCCGAGATGATCGACGAGCATGCCAGCACCGACCAGGTTGGCCTCGGCACCACCGTTGAGGTCACCGCGGAGCGGAAGACGCGAACCTACATGATCGTTGGCTCAACCGAAGCTGACCCGAGCGGGGAGCCGCCAAAGATCTCCAATGTCAGTCCGCTCGGCGCATCGCTCCTAGGGAAGAAGATTGGCGAGAAGGTTCAGGTCACCCTGCCAAACGGCGAGAGCGTGACCTACACGATCAAGAAGATCTCTTAAGGGCGCTGGGGTTCGCCCCCCAGACCGCTCCGCCGTCAAAATGTTCTGACTTCCAGATTGGAACGTCCTGCTTTATAGACTCAATCAGCGCGCGGCTTACGATATACGCGCGATCTCGATGCGGAGAGGCCACAACGGTAATCATGCTGATTCCCCCAACTGGAACCACTCCAACCGCATGAAGCACGCCAATTCCACCAACCCGAGCCAGGCCATCATCAAAAAGGCGCTCACAGATATCTGCAAGCTCACTCTCGGCATATCCTTCAGCCGCCTCATATTCAAGATGGTGAACTGCGTGGTTCGCAAACGGGGCGGCCGCGAACTCCTCTCCGGGTGCCGGTGTACCTGCCGTCACCCTTGTCCGGCCAACAAAGATCACCACCGCGCCGTCTTCGTCCGTTGCCACTTCGGCAACAAGCCTGGAGACGTCAGCGTCGCGCAGTGGTGATGCAACGATTCGCGTGACGATTCGAGGCTCCGCACCCCCGCTTGCAGGGGGGAGGAGTGCATACTCCTTCTCTTCAGAAACACGGATCTGGGAAAGGTTCGCGTCTCTCGCAATAAGGAGGCCGTCCACTCCAATGCGAATGTGTGGCTGCAAAGCGGAGAGTGTTGGACGTGAAGTGAAGAACTCATCGACAAGATTGGCAAGGGTGGCCTCTTCTGGGAGATCTATTGTGACCACGCTCGCCCCTTCGCGCGAGCGGAGCAGTGCGTAAAGACGGACGCTGATGCGCATGCGCTAAACGAAGATCCCCGCACCGAAGAAGAGGCCGCTCGCAAGGATCGTCCCAGTGGCAACAGCACCGAGGTCGATGTAGAGCAGCCCAGTCGCAGACTCCATAGAGCGCGCCTTCGCGGTACGCCACCCGGCGTAGGTGAGGAGCGCTGGGAAGATCAGGCCGATGGTGAGTCGCAGGATGGCGAAGAAGTCCCAGCCGGAGCCGAGTCCGCCGAGTCCGAGGAGCTGCCAGATTAGGAAGAGGGTACCCTGCACGGCGATGCCGATTCCTAGTGCGCGGCTGAGGAGAAGGAGTGGCGCCTCAGGAAGTTTTGGCGTCACCAGATACCAGTGTGCAAGGATCATCGCGGCGAAGGCGCCACCCGTCACCGCAGAGAGGATTAGCAGTTGCGTGAGGAGTGCGACGGCGATCAGTGGCGTTGGCGCCCAGCCAACCGCACCAACGATCAGGACGGCAATACCAGTGACGACAGTGAATGTGCCAACGCGACGACCATCACTACCGCGCGCGATGCGCAGCATCCAGAGTGTGGCGAGTGATGCGACGAGAACAAGGAGGAGGCGGCGCAGCGCATCGATCTGCGCGCCAGCGGCGTGGATCGGCGCGGCGGCATCTGGGCTCGGGAGCGCCCCGTCGGCGAGCCAGGCGAGGAAGGCCCATCCCCCAGCGGCGAAGACGGTGAAGCCGCGGTAACCGCGCGTCGCCTCAGCACGGTGCGTGATCAGGAGGAGAGCGGCCAGCGAGCCGACCGCGAGCCCCACGAGCACCACCCAGTTGATGAAGGCGAGGGATCGGGCGATGCTCTCTGCAGACATACTGCGAGCCTAACATCCACCCACGCCGAGCCTGATCTCGCCAGTCCGCCGTAGATCGGCGAGAATAGCCGTCCGCCCAGCGTGCGGCGTAAGGAGGAGCATGAGCGACGAACAGCAGGGCAAGCGACGCAAGGTGGTACTCCCGCCAGTTGACGCTGTGCTCAGCACCCCGCGCAACACCGCGTCCGAAGAGGAGGCGCCAGTCGAAGCGGTGCGCGCAATCGCCGCGCTTCTTGGCCGCGCCGCAGCTCCTGGGCGTCGTGCCGCTTCAGCGCCGAAGGTCACCGAGACCGCCCTCAGTCCGATCGGTGACCGTGAGGTGCAGATCCAGGGTGTCATCGGTGCACTCAACGATGAGCAAGATGCTGAATTCCGCGACGCGCGGAAGCGGCTGAAGCGCGCGCAGCGTCACGTTGAAGAGGTACTCGAGCGACTCGCCGCCGCAACGCCAGAAGGACTATCCGGCTAACGAAGAGTTACTGCGGATCAGCGAGGACGAGAAGGCGCAGCTCCGTCATCTCTTCGATTGACCAACGAATCCCTTCACGGCCGAGACCAGACTCCTTCACACCGCCGTACGGCATGTTGTCGATGCGATAGGTAGGAACGTCATTCACGATCACACCGCCAACCTCAAGTTGGTCAAACGCGGCGCGGACATGCGCGAGGTCGTTACTGAAGAGTCCGCACTGCAGACCGAAGCGGCTCTCGTTCACTGATGCGATCACCTTGGAGAAGTCGCTGTAGCGCTCAAGGATCACGACTGGCGCAAAGGCCTCATCGCTGCAGATGCGCGCGCTACGTGGCACGTTGGTGAGGATGGTTGGCGCGAAGAGTCGGGGTTCGCCCGCTTTCACTGGCGCACCGCCCGCTAGGACGCGCGCCCCCGCGGCGACCGCCTCGGCGATCCACTCCTGCGTGCGCTTCGCCGCGCCGTCATCAATGAGCGGGCCAACGTCGGTCCCCTCATCGGCTGGGTCGCCGACCTTCAGTTGTGCGGCGCCAGCAACGAAACGCTTCTCGAACTCATCCGCGATTGACTCGTGGAGGAAGATGCGCTGCACGCTGATGCAGACCTGCCCGGCGTAGGCGAAGGCGCCGACGAGTGAGCGCTTCACCGCCCAGTCAAGGTTCGCTGTGGCATCCACGATGCAGGCGGCGTTTCCGCCGAGCTCAAGGAGGACGCGGCGCTTCCCTGCGCGCGCCTTCATCTTCCAGCCGATGACGGGTGAGCCCGTGAATGAGAGGAGTCGGAAGCGCTCGTCGTCAATCAGCTTGTCGGCAACGTCGCGCGCGGTTGGGATGACGCTCAGCGCCCCCTCTGGGAGGCCGGCCTGGGTCATGATCTCCGCCACCTTCAGCATGATCAGAGGATCGGCTGATGGCGGCTTCAAGACGATGCTGCAGCCGGCGGCGATCGCTGGCGCCACCTTATGTGCGGCGAGATTCAGCGGGAAGTTGAAGGGGCTGATGCCAAGCACCGGACCAACGGGGAAGCGGCGCGTGATGCCGAGGCGCCCCTTGCTCGATGGCGCAAGGTCGAGTGGGATCGTCTCGCCGATCATCCGCTCCGCCTCTTCAGCGGCAAGGCGGAAGGTCAGTGCGCCGCGATCGATCTCTGCGCGCGCGTCGCGGATTGGCTTCCCCGCTTCGGCGGAGAGGAGCGCGGCGAGCTCGTCCCTGCGCGTGCTAATTCCTGCAGCAGTCTTGCGCAAAATGTCGGCGCGCTCCCAGGCGCCGAGCGCGCGCATCCGCTCAAATCCCGCCTGCGCACCAACCACGGCACGCTCCATCTGTTCAGCGCTCGCCAAAAAGGTGCTCCCCACCACGTGGCCGTCATATGGTGAGCGGATCTCATGCGGCTGCGGCGACTCCTCCCAGGAGCCGGCGATCAAGATCTTCTACGCCTTCATGATCCGAGTCTAGCCGAGTGCCGCTGCCGCCCTGGGTGGTGAGCCACTTAGAGTGGTGCGCCGCTTAGAGTGCGGCGCCGCGCGGGTAGCTGCCGAGGATGCGCAGTTCGCTGGTCACGGCGGTGAGCTCCTTCATCACCCCCTGCAGCGCCGCGTCGTGTGCGCCCGCGTCAAGGTCCATCCAGAAGACGTACTCCCAGTCGCCCCCCTGGCTCGGCCGCGACTCCAGCTTGCTCATATTCACCCCCGCCGCCGCGATCCGCTGCAGCACGGCGAGGAGTGTCCCTGGCTCATTGCGCACGCCAACAAGGAGGGTTGTCCGTGGCGCGCCGCTGCGCGCGCTGATCTCTGCGCCGTTTGCGGTTGAGCGCAGCACCCAGAAGCGGGTGCGATTGCCTGGGTCCTTCTCAATGCCGCTCGCCAGCTCCACGAGTCCATGCAGCGTTGCGGCGCGCGGCGAAAGGACGGCGGCGGCATCGCGCTCATTACGATCACGAATCGCCGCGCCGGCGCCAGCGGTGTTGTAGGTGCTGAGTAACTGCCAGTTTCTCGTGCGCAAGAACGGCTCGGACTGCGCCAGTGCCTGCGCATGGCTATAGACGCGCGTGATGTCATCCAGGCCAACGCCAGGGAGTGCGGCGAGGACGAGGTTCACTGGCACCACCGACTCCCCCACGATCTCCAGTGCGCCGTCACGCACGAGGTCGAGCGTCTCGCGCACGGTGCCGTTCACCAAGTTCTCAATCGGGAGGACGCCGAACTGCGCGCGGCCATCAAGGAGT
The DNA here is from genome assembly GCA_937864085.1 of uncultured Chloroflexota bacterium. Classification (GTDB taxonomy): domain Bacteria; phylum Chloroflexota; class Limnocylindria; order Limnocylindrales; family Limnocylindraceae; genus Limnocylindrus. The sequence continues at coordinate 11,352 of CALMIH010000169.1, read as the reverse complement.
GCGGCGCGGACATCGGCGAATGAGCCAACCGCGAGGCGCTCCGCCTCTGCGCCGAAGAAGGCGATCAGTGCATCTTCCGCGAATGCGCCAGGCTCACCCGAGTAGGCGATGCGCGTCGTGCCGCTCATCAACGCTCCTTTGGAACGTTGCGCTCGGAGCGTCGCTCCACGGACCCACCACTCTTTAGTAGCGCGTACTCCAGCGAATCAGCGAGGGCGAGTGCCGATGCGGAGATGATATTCTCACCGACCCCCATCGTTGACCAGGCCTCACCGCCAGCAACCGACTCAATCACCACGCGCGTCTTGGCGCCGGTGGCAGAGCCGCCATCAAGGATGCGCACCTTGTAGTCAACAAGGTGTACCGCGTCCAACTGTGGATAGAAGGCGCCGAGCCCCTTCCGCAGCGCACGATCAAGCGCGTTCACTGGGCCGTTCCCATCAGATGCGGTGTGTAGATCTTCACCGCTCACCTGGACGCGCACCGTTGCCTGCGCACGCGGTTCAGCCGCCTCGCGCTGCTCCACGATGACGGTGAAATCCATGATCTTGAACGGCGCGGCGTAGTCCGGCTTATGGCGCTCAACAAGGAGCTCAAACGACGCCTCAGCCCCTTCGTAACTCGCGCCGCCCGCCTCCAACTCTTTCACCAGTGCTGAGAGGGTTTTTGAATCAAGTCCGGAGTTTGCAAGCTCAACGCCGAGCTCTGCGGCGCGGCTCCCCGTGTTCGCCTTCCCGCCGAGCTCTGAGACAACCAGGCGACCACGATTGCCTACGAGCGCCGGATCAATGTGCTGATAGGCGCGTGGCGTCTTCACCTGCGCGGCGCCGTGTACGCCGCCTTTATGAGCAAAAGCGGAGCGGCCCACATACGGCTGGTGATCGTCTGGCGCAAGGTTGGCGATCTCCGCAACTTCATGCGAAAGCGTAGAGAGATCGGCGAGACGGTCGGCCCCCGCAACCTTGTGCTCACTCTTGAGGGCGAGGTTCGCCATCAGCGAAACCATGTTGGCGTTCCCTGCGCGTTCACCGTAGCCATTGATCGTGGCCTGAACGTGACGGACGCCAGCATCCACCGCCGCGAGCGCATTCGCCACGGCGAGTTCTGCGTCGTTATGCGAGTGAATCCCCCAGACCACCTCGCGAGCCCCCTTGTCGGCGGCCAGCGTGGCGCGTGCAGAGCGAACGATCTCGCTCATCCGGTTGGTCAACGTGCCGCCGTTCGTGTCACAAAGGACCAGGGTGGAGGCGCCAGCGTCGCGCGCGGCACGCAGCGTATCTAGTGCATAGGCGGAATCGGCCTCATAGCCATCGAAGAAGTGCTCGGCGTCATAGACCAGCTCACGGCCGCGCTCGGCAATGTAGCCAACGCTCTCCGCGATCATGGCGAGGTTCTCCGCGCGCGTCGCCTCAATCACCTCATCAACATGGAGCGTCCAGCTCTTCCCGAAGATGGTGACGATCGGCGTCTCAGCGTCCAGGAGCGCGTTCAGGTTCGGGTCGGCCTCTGGTCGGTTTGACTTGTGGCGCGTGCTGCCAAAGGCGGCGAGCTTGGCGCGCTCCCAGCGAATCTTCTTCGCCGCCGCGAAGAACTCAATGTCCTTCGGGTTCGACCCTGGCCAGCCACCCTCAATCGCTGGCATGCCGAACTCATCGAGCGCGCGGGCGATGCGCAGCTTGTCTTGCAGTGAGAGGACGAGGCCTTCGCGCTGCGCGCCGTCGCGGAGCGTTGTGTCATAGAGAAGGACTGGCTCCTTCTCGCCGCTCATCGAGCCACTCATGCCGCGCCACCCTTCGCGTTCAGCACCTGCTCAACGATCAGATCTGTGGCCTCGCGCGTTCCTACCAGGGTGAGTCCCGCCGACTTCAGTGCTGCGGCATCTGCGCCGCCCGCAAGATCAGCCGTGCGCGCGCCCGCGCGCACCGCGGCGGCGACCGCCCCTTCCACCGCGAGTGCGGCGTCTGCGTGGCCGAGCGACTCGCGCAACATCATTGCGCCGGAGAGGATCGTGCCGATCGGATTCGCCAGATTCTTCCCCGCAATGTCTGGTGCTGATCCGTGGATCGGCTCATAGAGGCCGAAGGTGCCGTGCGTGGTGCGCTTCGTGCCGAGTGACGCCGAAGGGAGCATACCGAGCGAACCAGCCAAGACGGCCGCCTCGTCAGAGAGGATGTCGCCGAAGAGGTTCTCCGTGACGATCACATCGAGCGTTGCTGGCCAGGTGGCGAGGAGCATCGCCGTGGAGTCAACCAAGCGGTGCTCCAACTTCACGTCGGGATACTCGGCGCCAACCTCGGTCACCACCTTGCGCCAGAGTCGGCTGGTGGCAAGAACGTTCGCCTTATCAATGGATGCGAGTCGCTTGCTGCGCTTGCGCGCAAGTTCAAAGGCGACCACGGCGATGCGGCGGATCTCATCTTCGTGATACGGAAGCGTATCCACGGCGCGGCGACCGCTCGGCGTCACCTCTTCTCCGGACGGCTTACCGAAGTAGAGACCACCGGTCAGCTCGCGCACCATCATCAGGTCTACACCAACGAGTCGCTCCGACTTGAGTGGGGACGCGTCATAAAGTTCCGGGAGGATGGTAACGGGACGGAGGTTGGCGAAAAGTTCGTAGCGCGTGCGGAGTGCGAAGAGCGCCTGCTCCGGTCGAACGCTTGCGTTCGGGTTATCCCACTTCGGTCCACCAACGGCGCCAAGGAGGAGTGCGTCCGCCGTATCGGCAACCTGCAGATCCTCTTCGCGAATCGCCACGCCGTGCGCGTCAATCGCACAGCCTCCAGCGGCGATCTCAAGCCACTCAATGGTGAAGCCGAAGCGGCTCCCCGCCGCGTCAAGGACGCGTCGTGCCGAAGCGACCACATCTGGACCAACACCGTCGCCAGGAATGCCAACAACACGGTGGTCATACGCGCCGCTCCGCGCCTGCAGCGGGAGCGCGGCACTCTCCGTTATGGAGCTCACTGCATCGCCTCGCGCGATCCCTTCGTCGGTGCGCTCGCCGCGCCAGACTCAATCGCCGCCAACTTATTCGCTGCGGTGATGTAGGCCACGAGTGAGGCGTCAATAATGTTCGTGCTGAGCCCCTGACCGCTGACGATGCGCGTCTCTGGAAGTGGCTTCCCCTCCGCGTCCATATCAGAGGAGCGGCGGCACTTCACGGAGACCTGACCCTGTGCATCCTCCCCTTCGGAGACTGCACGAATCTCGTATTCGGCGAGGTTCGGTCGCCAGCCGAGCGTTGGCTCAATCGCAAGGTCAATCGCCTCATAGAGCGCATCGACCGGGCCGTTTCCGGTTGCCTCCGCCTTCTGCTCCTTACCATTAACCCGCACCTCCACGCGGCCGGAAGAGCCGCCACCGTGAGAGCTTTCTACGCTCCAGTCAACGAGCTCAATCGTTGCGGCGCTGCCAGTGGCGGCGCGCTTATCAACGAGCGCCAGAAGATCTGCGTCGGTGAGCTCCTTCTTGATGTCGGCGAGCGCGATCGCTTCGCGGTAGAGCGCGTCGAGCGCTTCGCCAGTGAGGTCGTGCCCGAGCTGGGTGAGCTTCGCCTGAAGGCCACGTCGACCGGAGAGCTTCCCGATCGTCAGTGATGATCCGAGCAGTCCAACCGACTGCGGCGTCATGATCTCGTAGGTGAGCGGATTCTTGAGGACGCCGTCCTGATGAATCCCCGACTCGTGCGCGAAGGCATTCGCGCCAACGATCGCCTTGTTCGGCTGTACCGCAAAGCCGGTGAGGTAGCTGACGAGCCGACTTGCGGCAGTGAGCTGCTCCGTCTGGACGCGGATGTCGTGCGATTCAAACTGGCCCGGTCGCGTGCGCAGCGCCATCACCACCTCTTCCAACGAGGCGTTGCCCGCGCGCTCGCCGAGTCCGTTGATCGTGACTTCAACCTGGCGCGCCCCCGCCTGCACAGCGGCGAGCGTGTTCGCCGTGGCGAGGCCGAGGTCGTTGTGGCAGTGGACACTCACGGTGGCGTCACGTCCAACAAGATCAACGACGCGCTTGGTGAGCGCGGCGTACTCAGTTGGAATGGCGTAGCCAACGGTGTCTGGGATGTTGACCGTGGAGGCACCAGCGCCAACCACCGCCTCATACACCTGCAGCAGATATTCGTGATCGGTGCGGCTCGCATCTTCGGCGGAGAACTCCACCTCGGCGTCGCGACCGAGTCGCTCGCGCGCGTACTTCACCCACTTCACCGCCTCGGCGAGCGCTGCCTCACGTGTGGTGCGCAGCTTATGCGTCAGGTGAATGTCTGACGTTGCAATGAAGAGATGTAGATGTGGTCGATCGGAGACCTTGATCGCATCAATGGCACGCTGTGGGTCGCCATCCTTGCAGCGCGCGAGCGCCGCAATGCCGATCCCTTTGGTTGACTCGGCGATCTGGCGCACCGCCTCAAAGTCGCCCTCCGAGGCGGCGGGGAAGCCGGCCTCAATGACGTCCACCTTCAGCTTGGCGAGCTGCCGTGCAACCTCCAGCTTCTCCGCAACGGTGAGTCCGGCGCCTGGCGCCTGTTCACCATCACGCAACGTGGTGTCAAAGATGCGAACCGCACCAGCGGCTACGCCTGGGCCGGGTGCGCCGTTCACTTGCTTGCGCCCTTCTCCGCAGCACCCTGTGCGCCGTCAATATCCACCTCAACTGGGTTGAGGAAGGTCATCTGCCGACGCAGCTCACGACCAACCTTCTCAATCGGATGGCCCGAGTTTGCCGCGCGCAACTTCTTGTAGTTCGGGCGGCCAGCCTCGTCCTCGGCGATCCAGCCTTTCGCAAATGTGCCGTTCTGGATCTCCGTAAGGATCTGCTTCATGCGCGCCTTCACCGACGCATCAATGATGCGCGGCCCTGAGACATAGTCGCCGTACTCGGCGGTGTCTGAGATGGAGAATCGCATGAAGTCCAAGCCGCCGCGGTACATCAGGTCCACGATCAGCTTCAGTTCGTGCATCGTCTCGAAGTAGGCGAGCTGCGGATCGTAGCCAGCCTCAACCAGCGTCTCCCACGCACTCTTCACGAGTTGCGCGGTGCCGCCGCAGAGCACAGCCTGTTCGCCGAAGAGATCGCTCTCGGTCTCATCCTTGAAGGTCGTCTCCATGATTCCCGCGCGCGTGCAGCCGAGTCCGTTGGCGTAGGCCATGGTGCGCGCCCGAGCGGTGCCGCTTGGATCCTGATGCACCGCAAAGAGTGCGGGGACGCCGCCGCCAGAAACGTAGACGGAGCGGACCAGGTGACCCGGTCCCTTCGGTGCAACCATCCCAACGTCAATGCCAGCTGCTGGCGTGATGCGGTTGAAGTGAATGTTGAATCCGTGCGCAAAGAGGAGGAGTGCGCCTGGCTTGATGTTCGGCGCAATCTCCGCTTCGTACGCCTTCTTCTGTGCCGTATCTGGGACCGCGATCATGATCACATCGGCGCGCTTCGCCGCCTCAGCGGCGGTCATCACCTCAAAGCCATCGGCGGTTGCAACGGGGCGACTCTTTGAGCCCTCCGCAAGTGCAACGATGACGTTGAGTCCCGACTCCTTCAGGTTCTTCGCGTGCGCGTGGCCCTGGCTCCCGTAGCCGACCACGGCAATCAACTGCTTCTCGATGCTCGAAAGTGGCGCCTCTGCGCTGTAATACATCTTGAAACTCATCGCTTCACCTGCTCCTCAATGGACCCGCTTCCACGGGCCATAACTACTGAGCCGGTTCGCACCAGCTCCTTGATTCCGAACTCCCGAAGGAGCTCGACCACACGGTCTACATCACCAGGTTCACCCACGATCTCCACGATCACGGCGTCATCCCCAAGGTCTACCACGCGGCCGTGGTGCATCTCAGCGAGGCTGACAAGTTCTGGGCGGCTCTTGGAGGTGACTCGCACCTTGATCAGGGCGAGCTCGTGCTCCACGATCGCGCTGTCGGTCACGTCCTCAACCTTGAGCACGTCAATCAGCTTGTAGAGCTGCTTCGTTGCCTGCTCCACATGCACCTCATCGCCAAGGATGGTGAGGGTCATGCGGGAGGTATCGCTCCGCTCCGTCACGGAGACGGCCAGCGACTCAATGTTGAAATTGCGCGCGCGCATCAGGCTCGCCACGCGATTCAACACGCCTGGTCGATTGTTCACGATCGCCACGATCAGGTGGCGTCGCGCGTCGCCAGATCCAGGGAGTGCGCGCGCTAGCGCCGCGCCCGCTGCGCTGTTCGGTGCGCCGCTCACTTGCTTCCCCCCTTCGGCGCGTTCGGATCGGTCGGGTCAACGCGCGGGCCGCTCGAACCTTCGGTCACGTCCTCGCCGTCATCGCCCCACTTGTCGATGAGGTCGGAGAGTCCCTTCCCCGCCGGCATCATCGGGTAGACGTTCTGTCGCTCCGCAATCTCAAACCAGATCAGTGCTGGGCCATCCACAGCGAGTGCTGCGGCAACGGCGGCGTCTACCTCTTCAGGCTTCGACACCTTCCATGCTGGGAGTCCGTAGGCATCGCAGAGCTTTAGGTAGTCAGGTCCGGCGAGCTGTTCGGAGTGATAGTTCCCGGCGTAGACGATCTCCTGCCACTGGCGGATCATGCCGAGCTTCTTGTTGTCCATCAACGCGATCTTCACGGGGATGCGCTCCTGAACAATCGTCGCCAACTCCTGGAGCGTCATCTGGAAACCGCCATCGCCAGCGATCGCCCACGAGGTCTTCTCGGGTACGGCAACGGCGGCGCCCATTGCGGCGGGGAGGGCGAAGCCCATCGTGCCGAGGCCCCCAGACGAGAGGTGCGAATTGGCGCGCTTGAAGCCGCCGTATCGCGCCACCCACATCTGGTTCTGCCCAACGTCGGCGGTCAGGTTGGCGTCGTGATTTGAGCCTTCCGCGATGCGCTCCACCACGAAGTCGGCGGAGAGGACACCGTCGCGCCAGCCACCAGAGCCGTGCCACGCCGAGCTTTCGCTCTCTGTGCGCCAGGTGGCGAGTTCGGCGAAGTAGTCGGCGCGCGCTGCAGGTGCAACGCTCGGCGTCAGTGGGATGAGCGCCTCAAGGACGTGCTTCGCATCGCCAACGATCGGGATATCTGCCACCACGTTCTTCCCGATCTCGGCCGGGTCAATGTCAACGTGCACGATTGTTGCTGACGGCGCGAAGGTGCGCACATTGCCAGTGACGCGATCGTCGTAGCGCATGCCAATGCCGATAAGGAGATCGGCCGATTGGATGGCGCGGTTCACATGCTTCCAGCCATGCATCCCCATGTAGCCATAGGCGAGCGGATCGCTCTCGTCAATGACGCCGATGCCAAGGAGTGTCCATGCCACAGGGATCTGCGCCTTACGGGCGAGCTCAAGAAGTTCGCGCTCTGCCTGTGCGATGAGGATGCCGTGTCCGGCAAGGATGACCGGTCGCTTCGACGCGGCGATCGCATCGGCGAGCACCTTGATCTGACGCGCGTGACCATCAAGCTTCGGTCGGTACCCCGGAAGGCCCGCCTCAACCTCCGCCTGCGTTGGATGTGGTGCAGTCGTTTCACCCATCAGCGCATCCTTGGTGATGTCCACGTGCACGGGGCCCGGTCGACCACTGCGCGCAATGTGGAACGCCTCGGCGATGGCGTGCGGAATCTCATCCGCACTGCGGATCAGGTAGTTGTGCTTCGTCATTGGCAGCGTGATGCCCGTGATGTCGATCTCCTGGAAGGCATCCTTCCCGAGCAAGACGCCCGGAACGTTACCGGTGATCGCAACCACGGGGACCGAGTCGAGCATGGAGGTGCCGATCCCCGTCACAAGGTTCGTTGCGCCAGGGCCAGAGGTGCCAAGGCAGACGCCCACTTTCCCAGACGCGCGCGCGAAGCCGTCGGCGGCGTGTGCCGCCGCCTGCTCGTGGCGCACCAAGATGTGGCGCAGACCGGGGTGATCAACGAGCACGTCATAAAGCGGGAGGATCACGCCGCCCGGGTAGCCCCAGATGATGTTGCTCCCCTGCATGAGGAGTGCCTCGCAGAGTGCGTCGGCGCCGATGCGTGGGCGTGGGCCGCCGCGTCGCTCAATACGTGCGTCGCGCAGCATCTCCTTGCGCGCGCGCTCAGTAGCGAGCGCCGCACTCGTCCCTGCGCCTGGCACGTGTCCCGTCTGCGTCATCTCTCTCCTTCTAAGAACACGAAACCCCCGCCTCTCTGGCGGGGGTTCTGAGTTCCGTTCGGTGCGACTTCCGCGCTACCCGTCGGTCTCCTCAGCCCCGCCTGGGCTGAATAAGCAACCCAATGAGGAGTAGCTCCTCATTGAAGATCGCCACAGGGCGTACAAAAGCATCGCTCACAAAATCAACTGTTAATGCGCTGCTCGTCTTCATTAGATAGGCAGCCTACCAGAGGCGTACGAGGCGACGCTAGTACGCGACCCCACCCGCAGCCACGATGGCGGCACGAAGGCGCTCGGTGATCGCGGCGGCGCTACGTGGGTCGGCGCCGTTCAAGAGCCGCTCCCCCACGCCGAAGCCTGCCGCCCCCGCCGCCACGAGGGGGGCGATCTCCTCAAGGGAGACGTTGGTCGGGGCGATGCGCGAGTCGGGCCGTGTGGCCAGGACCGAGCGGAGGAAGGCGGGGGCGTTGATCGCGAGGGCTGGGAAGAGCTTCACCTGGGTCGCCCCCGACCGTTCGGCGAAGGCGATCTCCGTAGGGGTGAAGGCGCCTGGCAGCCAGTCCACGCCAGCCGCAGCGCAGACGGCCCCGGTTGGCGCGTCAGTAATGGGCGAGACGACGATGCGCGCACCGGCGGCGCAGACGCGCTGCGCCGTAGCGGCGTCAAAGACGGTCCCCACACCAACGGCGAGACGAGGGTGTGACGCAGCGAGTCGCTTGATGGCGCCGAGAGCGGCTGGCTCAGCACCTTCGCCGCGGAGAAGGAGTTCGAGTGCCAAGACGCCGCTCGCCACACACGCGTCGGCCCACGCGTTCACCACCGCGTCGTCGAGCGGACTGATCGCAGGGAGTAGGCGCGTCTGCGCGAGGACGGCGAGTGGGCTCGGCGCGCTTGATGGTGAACTCATGGCGGGATTCTCGCATGCCGCCGCCCCGCTGGGGCGACGCGCCGCTCTGGTACGCTCGTTGCATGGCGAAGACGATCGTCCAGAAGATCTGGGATCAGCATGTGGTGAGCCAAGACGAGGGGGCGCCCGCCATCCTCGCCATCGACCTCCACCTGATCCACGAGGTGACCAGCCCGCAGGCGTTCACCGGTCTCCGCACGCGCGGTCTGAAGGTGCGTCGCCCAGATAAGACGGTCGCCACCGCCGATCACTCCATCCCGACGACGCCACGCAACCTGCCGATCGCCGACGAGATGGCGGCGACCCAGGTGAAGCAGCTCGAGACGAACTGCAACGAGTTCGGCATTCCGCTACACGGCTGGGAGTCGCCAAACCAGGGGATCGTCCACGTCATTGGACCAGAGCTCGGACTCACGCAACCTGGCGCCACCATTGTCTGCGGCGACTCGCACACCGCCACGCACGGTGCGTTCGGCGCCCTCGCCTTCGGCATCGGTACGAGTGAAGTGGAGATGGTGCTCGCCACGCAGTGTCTGCTGCAGCGCACGCCAAAGACGTATCTCGTCCGTGTTGACGGAAAGCTGCAGAAGGGCGTCTCCGCAAAGGACATCATCCTCGCCCTGATCGCGCGCATCGGCGTGGGCGGCGGAACCGGCCACGTCTTTGAATATGCCGGTGAAGCGATTCGCGCCCTCTCCATGGAGGAGCGCATGACGATCTGCAACATGAGCATTGAGGGTGGCGCGCGCGCCGGACTTGTTGCACCTGACGAGACCACCTTCGCCTATCTCAAGGGCCGCCCTCATGCGCCGCAGGGTGCGGCGTGGGACGAGGCGGTCGCGCGCTGGAAGCAGCTGCCGAGCGACCCAGGTGCAACGTACGACAAGGAGATCGTGATTGATGCGAACACGCTGGAGCCGATGGTTACCTACGGCACAAATCCTGGGATGGGCCTGCCGATCAGTGGCAGCGTTCCTGACCCAGCAACGGAGAGCGACCCTGCGAGCGCACGCGCACTGACGCGCGCACTCGAATACATGGATCTCACCGCTGGGCAGAGCATCTTGAATCAGCCGGTCAACACCGTCTTTATTGGGAGTTGCACCAACGGCCGCATCAGCGACCTGCGCATTGCGGCAGCCGTACTCAAGGGGAAGCACGTTGCCAGCGGCGTCCGCGTGATGGTGGTGCCAGGTTCTGCCGACGTGAAGCGCCAAGCGGAACGCGAAGGGCTTGACACGATCTTCCGTGACGCTGGCGCCGATTGGCGTGAGGCGGGCTGCTCCATGTGCATCGCCATGAACGGTGATCAGCTCGCCCCCGGTGAATACGCGATCAGCACATCCAACCGCAACTTTGAAGGACGCCAAGGGAAGGGCGGCCGCACCTTCTTGGCCTCACCACTGACCGCTGCTGCAACGGCGCTGAACGGTCGCATCACCGACCCACGGACGCTCGCCTGATGGCGGCGCCAAAGGTGGAGCGCTTCAGTAGCGCCCTCATCCCGCTCCCCGCAGAGAATGTAGACACGGATCAGATCGTCCCAGCGCGCTACCTGAAAGTCGTCGTGAAGTCTGGGCTCGCCGATGCCCTCTTCCACGACTGGCGCTTCAACGAAGATGGCACCAAGAAGACGCCGCCATTCGTCCTTGATGATCCGCGCTACGCCAGGCGAGGCATCCTCGTTGCTGGCGATAACTTCGGCACCGGCTCAAGCCGTGAGCATGCGCCGTGGGCACTCGACGCCTTTGGGATTAAGGCGGTGATCTCAACGAGCTTTGCCGACATCTTCAAGAACAACGCACTGAAGAACGGCATCCTCCCGATCGTTGTGGATGCGGCGCTGCAGGTGCAACTGATGGATGTTGCGCGAAGCGGCGACGCGGCGCAGGTGAGCGTTGATCTTGCGAGCGCAACGCTGACGACGCCGAGCGGCACGGTGGTGAAGTTTGCGATCGATCCGTTCGCGCAGAAGATGCTCCTCGGTGGGCTCGACGAGCTCGACTTCGTCCGCTCCAAGGCTGCCGACATTGAGGCGCATGAGCGCGCGCACCCGGGGACCGTCAACACCACGGCGCCACAGGCGGCCCAGTGAGCGGCGACAGAGCGGAGAAGAAGAGCCCCTACGACCGGCCGAGCGACCCTGCGAAGCGGCACTCCGCCGCGATGACAGATGGCCCTGATCGCGCGCCAGCGCGCGCGATGCTGAAGGCGATCGGCTTTACGGACGAAGACCTCGCCAAGCCGATCATTGGTGTTGCCACCACCTGGATCGAAACGATGCCGTGCAACTACAACCAGCGCGAGCTCGCCGATGCGGTGAAG